>VBDL01000125.1 GCA_005884255.1 Betaproteobacteria bacterium
AGATCGGTGTGATGCTGCTGATGTTCGGCGTCGGCCTGCACTTCTCGCTGGACGACCTGCTGTCCGTTCGTCGCATCGCCTTGCCGGGGGCGATCGTGCAGATGGTCGTGGCCACCGCGATGGGCGCCGGCGTCGCGACATGGTGGGGCTGGCCCGCGCCTGCCGCCATCATCTTCGGGTTGGCGTTGTCGGTGGCGAGCACCGTCGTGCTGCTGAAGGCGCTGGAAAGCAAGGGCATCGTCGAATCGGTGAACGGCCGCATCGCGATCGGCTGGCTGGTGGTCGAGGACCTCGCGATGGTGATCGTGCTGGTCCTGCTGCCGCCGCTCGCCGGGATGGCCGCCCCCGGGGACGCCCGCGTCGGCGCGGAACTGTGGATCGCGCTGGGCGCCTTCTTCGCGGGCATGGTGTTGCGCGAATCGCGCTTCAGCCATCGCGCGGCCGAGGAGACGCTGCCGCTGCGCGATGCGTTCGCGGTGCTCTTCTTCGTGTCGGTCGGCATGCTCTTCGACCCCCGCGTGCTGCTGGACGAGCCACTGAAGGTCCTCGCGGTGGTCGCCATCATCGTCCTCGGCAAATCACTGGCCGCCGCGGCGCTGGTGATGCTGCTGCGCTATCCGCTCAACACGGCGCTCACCGTTGCGGCCAGCCTGGCCCAGATCGGCGAGTTCTCGTTCATCCTTGCCGGCCTGGGCATGTCGCTCGGCGTGCTGCCCGCGCAAGGACAGAGCCTGATCCTGGCCGGCGCGCTCATCTCGATTGCCCTGAACCCGCTGGTGTTTGCGGCCAGCGAACCGGCGCTGCGCTGGATCCGCTCGCGTTCGGCACTCGCGCGCAAGCTGGACCGCTCCGACGACCCGCTGGCGGAGTTGCCGATGAGCACGGACACGAGATTCCTGAAGAACCAGGTGGTGATCGTCGGCTACGGCCGGGTCGGCAGCGCGATCGGCGCGGCATTGAAGGAACGCGGCATCCCCTTCGTCGTGGCCGAGGAAAACCGCGAGATCGTCGAGCGGCTGCGCGGCGACGGCCAGGCAGCGGTGCTCGGCAACGCCGTCGAGCCAGAGACGCTGGTCCAGGCCCACATCGCCGATGCGCGCATGCTGGTCGTCGCAACCCCACAGACGCTGGAAGTCAGGCAGATGGTGGAAACGGCACGCGCACTCAATCCGGACGTCCAGGTGGTCGTGCGCAGTCACAACGAGGAGGAAGCCGTTCTGCTGGAGCGCGAGCAGGCGGGCAAGGTTTTCGTCGGTGAGCAAGAGCTTGCCCGCGCCATGACGCAGCACGTGCTGGCGAACGTGTCGGCCGAAGCGGCCACGCCCTGATCATGTTCAGATTGACTCGACTAACTCTGCGCCGCGCCAGGGAAGAACGCCTGGCGCAGGTGGCCGGCAGCCTGACCTTCACGACGGTGCTGTCCATCGTGCCTCTTCTGGCGGTCAGCTTCGCGCTGTTCACGCGGTTTCCGATGTTCAAGCGATTCGAGAAGGCGATCGAAGAGCATCTGTTGAAGAGCCTGCTGCCGGCAGACATCTCGCGGACGATCCTGAAGCATCTGAGCCACTTCGCCGAGAACGCGAACAGCCTCACCTTGGTCGGCTCGCTGTTCGTGCTGGTGACGGCGATGGCGCTGCTGCTCACCGTGGAAAACGCGCTCAACCAGATCTGGCAGGTCAAGAAGGGGCGCCCGTTCTTCAAGCGCGTCGGCCTGTACCTGCTGATGTTGGCCATCGGGCCGCCGGTGCTGGGAGCGAGCCTGTGGGCGACGTCGTATGTGCTGAGCGCGTCGGCGGGTCTGATCGACACCCTGCCGCCCTCGGTCAAGTTCGTGCTGGACTTGGGCCCGGTGATCCTCAGCGCGCTGGCATTGACGACGGTGTTCTACTTCGTGCCCAACACCAAGGTGCGGAGGCGCGATGCGATCGCCGGTGGCTTGATCGCCGGCATCGCGTTCGAGTTGGGCAAGCGCGGCTTCGCGGCCTACGTGCTCAAGGTCCCCACCTACAAGGCCGTGTACGGAGCGTTCGCCGCATTCCCTGTCTTCCTGCTGTGGGTGTACTTCTCGTGGCTCGTCACGCTGACCGCGGCACTCATCACCGCCAACCTGGCGCTTGCCAAGCCGCGACAGGGAAGCAGAGCTTCGCGGCCCAAAACTGCCAACGCATCGTGATCGCCGATCATCGATCTCCGCGGGGCAGCCCTTCGCCACTGTAGGCGTTGCAGACGAGCTGCGCGAGCAGCCGTGCCGGCTCGCTCAGGCTTCGGCTCGCTCGATGGACGAGCCCGATGTCGCGATGGAACGTGTGATGCCCGAGGTCGATCGCGCGCACTGCCGCGGGCCAGCGGCGAAGGGTGGTGGTCTGCGGCACCAACGCGACCCCCACGCCATTGGCCACGAGCCGCACGATCGCGTCCAGTTCGTCCACCTCGCAAACCTCCTGCACGCTCAGGTGCGCGGCGCGCAGGAAGCGATCGACCTGCCGGCCGCCGAAGGAAGCGCGGTCGTATCGCACGAACGGCTGGCTCGAGAGCAGTTCCGCCCAGTCGTCGCCCTCCACGTGCCGCGGCACGAGCAGGCGAAACGGCTCGTGCACCAGCGTTGTCCAGCGCAGGTCGCCGTGCAGCGAAAAGGGCGGCCGGATGATCGCCGCCATGTCGATCTCGCCGGCATCGACCTGGTTGATCAACTCCATCGACAAGCCCGGGATCACACGCGTGCGGCAGCCCGGGCACTGCTTGTGAAACCTGGCCAGCACGTCGGGCAGCAGCGACCGTTGCACGGACGCGATCGCGCCGATGTTGACGAGGACCGTTGCAGCGCGCCCGACATTGCTTGACCCGAGACTGTTGTAGAGGCGAATCAGCTCCTGCGCCTGCGCAAGCGTCTGATGGCCCATCGAATTCAGCCGCGCCGAGCGCCCGGAGCGATCGAAGAGCTCGAAGCCCAGCTCCCCTTCCAGCCGCTGCATCTGCGCGCTCACGGCCGCCTGCGTCAAGCCGATCTTCTGGCCGGCTGCAGCGAAAGTGCCTTCCCTCGCCACGGCGACGAGGGTCTTGAGCTCGCGGATCATTCACAAATTCCAGTGATGCTTCGACCAAATATATATTGATTTTCGTTTTTGTCGATCGAGCCTACGATGACCGGCATCCCCTCACTGCCGGAGCGCCACAGCCATGCTTGCCCCCACGACGAATCCCGGACTGCTGCCCCCGTTCCACCTCGCTTTCCCGGTGCACGATCTCGCGCTGGCTCGCAAGTTCTACGGGGAGTTGCTCGGCTGCCCCGAAGGCCGCAGCGCGGACGACTGGGTCGACTTCAACTTCTACGGCCACCAGATCGTCGCGCACTTGGCGCCCGCTGAAACCGGCCCCGCGCAGCGCAACGCGGTCGACGGCCATGGCGTGCCGGTTCGCCACTTCGGCATCGTGCTGCCGATGGCCGATTGGGAGCCGCTGGCCGCGCGCCTGAAGGCTGAAGGGATCGAGTTCGTGATCGAGCCCTACATCCGCTTCAAGGGCGAGCCCGGCGAGCAGGCGACGATGTTCTTCCTCGACCCCTCCGGCAACGCGCTGGAGATCAAGGCCTTCGCCGACATCGCAAGGCTGTTCGCGAAGTGATCGGCGATGCATCGCCAAACAGGGGCTATCAATTGAAGAGTCTGGTTCTTGCCATCGTCGCGGCTGCTGGTGCCTGCACGGCCCACGCGGACACGCTTCAGAAGATCAAGGCGACGGGAACGGTGACGATGGGCGTGCGCGAATCGTCGGGCACCCTGTCGTACACCGTCGGCAGCGGGAAGTACGTCGGCTTCCACATCGACCTGTGCCATCGCGCCCTGGCCGACATCCAGAAGCAACTCGGAATGCCGAAGCTGGACATCCAGTACCAGACGGTGTCATCGGCGAATCGGATCCCGCTGCTGCAGAACGGCACGATCGACATCGAGTGTGGCTCGACGACCAACAACACCACCCGGCAGCAGCAGGTCGCGTTCGCGATCACGACCTACGTCGAGGAAATCCGCATCGCCGTCAAGGCGAGCTCCGGCATCCAGTCGATCAGCCAGCTGAACGGCCGGAAGATCGCGACGACGACCGGTACGACGAGCGTGCAGCTCTTGCGCAAGCACCAGAAGGCGGCGGGCGTCGAGTTCCAGGAGATCTTCGGCAAGGACCACACCGACAGCATGCTCAACCTCGAGTCGGGGCGGGCGGACGCCTTCGTGAGGGACGCCCAGGTGCTGGCCGGCAATATCGCCAAGGCGAGCAACCCGGCCGACTTCAAGATCGTCGGCGAAGTGCTCGGCGTGGAGCCGATCGCCATCATGATCCGCAAGGACGATGCGGCGTTCAAGCAAAGCATCGACAACACGCTGCGCGGCATGATGAAGAGCGGCGAGATCGCGCAGGTCTATGACAAGTGGTTCATGAAGCCGATTCCGCCGGCGAACGCAGTCGTCAATCTGCCCGCGTCCGAGGCGACCAGGGCCGCCTGGGCGAACCCGACCGACAAGCCCGCGGAAGAGTACGCGCGTCACTGATGCGCAGGCCGTCCGTCGAGGTGTGCAGGCCTCGCGGCCCAGGCAGCCCCGCTCAGCTCAGCCCCGTGACCGGCAGCGTCGCCCCATGCACCGCGCGCGCCGCGTCCGACGCGAGGAACACGATCACGTTGGCGAGGTCCTGCGGGGCCACCCAGCGCTGCGGGTCCGCATCGGGCATGGCCGCGCGGTTCTCCGGCGTGTCGATGAGGGTCGGCAGCACGGCGTTGACATTGATGCCGCGCTCGCGCAGCTCGGCGGCCATCGTCTCGGTCAGGCGCGCCACCACGGCCTTCGACGCGATGTAGGCGCCCATCTGCGCGGCGCCCTTTTGCGCCGAGTACGCACCGACGTTGACGATCTTGCCGCTGCCTTGCTTCAGCATCGCCGGCACCACGGCGTGCGCCGTGCGCAACAGGCTGCGCGCGTTCAGGTCGAGCAGCAGATCCCAGGTCGCATCGCTCATCTCGTGCACGGCCTCGCCCATGCGGAAGGTGCCGGCCAGGTTGCACAGCACGTCGATGCGGCCGA
>VBDL01000126.1 GCA_005884255.1 Betaproteobacteria bacterium
CGTCGACAGCCAGAGCAGGCCCATCAGCGACGCGAACACGTAGACGCTCATCGGCGTGAGCGGCAGCGTGATGAAGGCGAGGATCGTGAGCGAGCGCAGCAGATAGATCGTCGACAGGATGTGCCGCTTGGCCAGCCGCTGGCCGAGGACGCCGGCCGCGTAGGTGCCGAACACGTTGAAGAGGCCGATCAGCGCCAGCGCCGTGGTCGCCACGTTGCCGTCCAGCCCGTGGTCCTTCAGGTAGCTCGGCAGGTGCACGCCGATGAACACGACCTGGAAGCCGCAGACGAAATAGCCGGCGGTCAGCAGCTGGAAGCTGCGGTTCGACACGGCCTCGCGCACCGCCGATGCGATGCTTTGCTGCGCACTGCTCGCCTGCGCGCCCAGATCGCGCTCGTGCAGGCCGAAGGCCAAGGGCACGATGGCCAGCGCGGCGCAGCCGAGGATGAACAGCGCCGTCTGCCATCCGAAGTGGCCGATCAGGCCGTTCTCGACCGGCACCATCAGGAACTGGCCGAACGAGCCCGCCGCGGCTGCCAGCCCCATCGCCCACGAGCGCTTGGAAGCGTCGACGTTGCGCCCGATCACGCCATAGATCACCGCATAGGTGGTGCCCGACTGCGCCATGCCGATCAGCACGCCCGCGCTGCCGGTGAAGGCGAGGCCCGAGGTCGACAGCGCCATCAGCACCAGGCCCAGCGCATAGAGCAGCGCGCCGACGACGAGCACGCGGAAGGCGCCGAAGCGGTCGGCGATCATGCCGGTGAAGGGCCCGACCGCACCCCACGCGAGGTTCTGCACCGCGATGGCGAAGGCGAAGGTCTCGCGCGACCAGCCGCGCTCCACGGTGACCGGCTGCAGCCACAGCCCGAAGCCGTGGCGGATGCCCATCGACACGGTGACGATCGCGGCGCCGCACAGCAGCACCTGGGTCATGGAAAGGCGCGCGGGGGAGGGGGCGGATTGCATCCGCGGCACTCTAGGGGCAATCGAATACCCCGACGACCGAACAGGTCAGCGCGGCGGCCTTGCCGAAGGGGCACAGTGCCAGCCTGCCTAGAATCGCCAGCCATGGCAATCCGACAAGGCAGTTACGAAGAGGCCTCGATCCGCGTGCTCAAGGGCCTGGAGCCCGTGAAGCAGCGGCCAGGCATGTACACGCGCACCGACAATCCGTTGCACATCGTGCAGGAGGTGATCGACAACGCGGCCGACGAAGCGCTGGCCGGCTTCGGCAAGCGCATCGCGTTGACGCTGCATACGGATGGCTCGGTCAGCGTCGACGACGACGGTCGCGGCATTCCGTTCGGCCTGCATCCGGAAGAGAAGGTGCCGGTGGTGGAGATCGTCTTCACGCGCCTGCACGCCGGCGGCAAGTTCGACAAGGGCGCGGGCGGCGCCTACAGCTTCTCCGGCGGCCTGCACGGCGTGGGCGTCAGCGTCACCAATGCGCTGGCCAAGCGGCTGCAGGTCAGCGTGTACCGCGACGGCCAGGTGGCGAGCCTGGCCTTCAGCGGCGGCGACGTGATCGAGAAGCTGGCCGTGCGCAAGTCGACCAACGCCGATCGCAAGCAGGGCACCAGCGTGCGCGTGTGGCCCGACGCGAAGTACTTCGACGGTGCCGAGCTGCCGCGCCACGAGCTGATCCATCTGCTGCGCAGCAAGGCGGTGCTGATGCCGGGCGTCACGGTGACGCTCACGCACGAGAAATCCGGCGAGACGCAAAGCTGGCTCTACAAGGGCGGCCTGCGCGACTACCTGATGCAGACGCTGCCGGCCGACACCTTGATTCCGCTGTTCGAGGGCGAGCACTATGCGGAGAGCGGCGAGACCGAGAACTTCGCCGAGGGCGAGGGCGCGGCTTGGGTGCTGGCCTTCACCGAAGACGGTGCGCCGCTGCGCGAAAGCTACGTGAACCTGATCCCCACCGTCAACGGTGGCACGCACGAGGCGGGCCTGAAGGACGGCCTGTTCGGCGCGGTCAAGGGCTTCATCGACATGCACAGCCTGCTGCCCAAGGGCGTGAAGCTGATGCCCGAGGATGTGTTCTCGCGTGCGAGCTTCGTGCTCAGCGCCAAGGTGCTGGACCCGCAGTTCCAGGGCCAGATCAAGGAGCGCCTGAACAGCCGCGACGCGCTGCGGCTGGTGTCCACCTACGTGAAGCCGGCGCTCGAGCTGTGGCTGAACCAGCACGTCGAGCATGGCAAGAAGCTCGCGGAGCTGGTGATCAGGCAGGCGCAGACGCGCCAGCGCGCGAGCCAGAAGGTCGAGAAGCGCAAGGGCTCGGGCGTCGCGGTGCTGCCCGGCAAGCTGACCGATTGCGAGAGCCGCGACCTGAACCTCAACGAGCTCTTCCTCGTCGAGGGCGACTCGGCCGGCGGCAGCGCGAAGATGGGCCGCAACAAGGAGACGCAGGCCATCCTGCCGCTTCGCGGCAAGGTGCTCAACGCGTGGGAGGTGGAGCGCGACCGCCTGTTCGCCAACAACGAGATCCACGACATCGCGGTGGCGCTCGGCGTCGATCCGCATGGCGTGAACGACGAGCCGGATTTCAGCGGCCTGCGCTACGGCAAGGTCTGCATCCTGTCCGACGCCGATGTCGACGGCTCGCACATCCAGGTGCTGCTGCTCACGCTCTTCTTCCGCCACTTCCCGAAGTTGATCGAGCGCGGCCATGTGCACGTGGCCAAGCCGCCGCTGTTCCGCGTCGATGCGCCCGCACGCGGCAAGAAGCCGGCGGCGAAGATCTATGCGCTGGACGACGGCGAGCTGGTCGCAACGCTCGACAAGCTGCGCAAGGAGGGCGCGCGCGAGAACTCGTGGAGCATCAGCCGCTTCAAGGGCCTGGGCGAGATGAGTGCCGAGCAGTTGTGGGATACGACGCTGAACCCCGACACCCGGCGATTGCTGCAGGTCGCCTACGGCCAGCTCGACTTCACGGCCACCACCGAGTCGCTGACCAAGCTGATGGGCAAGGGCGAGGCGGCCTCGCGGCGCGAGCTGATGGAGCTGCGCGGCGATGCCATCGAGGTCGACGTGTGAGCGACGCTGCCACGCGCATCCGCCTGCGCCCCACGATGCTGTCGGACCTCGACTACGTGCAGTCGGTCGAGACGGACCAGCACAACCTGCCGTTCATCACGCCGTGGGAGCGCACGCAGCACGAGGGCGCGGTGCGCTTCCCGGACTTTCGCCACTTCATCATCGAGGCGGGCGCCGACTACGAGCGCGCCGGCTTCGTGATCCTGCAGGGCTGCCGCAACCCGCACAAGAGCGTCGAGCTCAAGCGCATCGTGCTGCAGCCCAAGGGCCAGGGCCTGGGCCGCGCCTGCGTGCGCCTCTTGAAGCAGATGGCCTTTCGCGACTTGCACGCGCATCGCTTCTGGCTCGACGTGAAATCGCTGAACACGCGCGCGCTGGCGCTCTATGCCAGTGAGGGCTTCGTGGAAGAAGGGCGCTTGCGCGAAAGCGTGCGCATTCACAATGACGGGGCCGACGGCTACGACACGCTGGTGGTGATGTCGATGCTCGACCGCGAGTACCAGGCGCGCGTCGCGCTCGGGCTGGAGAACGGAGGCTGATCCGTGAAGACGGTCTACAACGCGGGCCATGCGGCGCACGACGCGAAGCACGAGTTCTTCCGCGGCCGGCTCGTTCCGGCCTTCGAGACGCCGCAGCGTGCGCAGTACGTGCTCGAGGCGCTGCAGCGCAGCGGCCTCGGCGACATCATCGCGCCGCGAGATCATGGGCTCGCGGCGCTGCAGCGAGTGCACTCTGCGGCCTACCTGCGCTTTCTGCAAGGCGCGTGGAGCGAGTGGCTCGCGCAAGGCGGCGAGGGCGAGGCCTTCCCCGCGGTGTGGCCAGTGCGCACGCTGCGCAGCGATGTCGAGCCGAGGAACTTCACCGCTCGTCTGGGTCTGTATTCCATGGACAGCGGCACGCCGCTCACGGCAGGCAGTTGGCAAGCTGCCTACGACGGAGCGCAGGCCACGCTGACGGCCCAGGCGCTGGTCGCCGCAGGCGAGCGCAGCGCCTATGTGCTGACGCGCCCGCCCGGCCACCATGCCGGCGCCGATTTCTTCGGCGGCTACTGCTTCGTCAACAACGCCGCCGTCGCTGCGCAGGCCTGCATCGACCAGGGCGCGCGCCGCGTCGCCATCCTCGACGTGGACTACCACCACGGCAACGGCACGCAGGCCATCTTCTACGCCAGAGCCGACGTGTTCTTCGCCAGCCTGCACGGCGACCCGCTCACCGAATACCCGTTCTTCCTCGGCCATGCCGACGAGGAAGGCGAGGGCGAAGGCCGCGGCTTCAATGCCAACTTTCCGCTGGCCGCCGGCTCGTCCAACGACGCGTGGTTCGCGGCACTCGACGCGGCGCTCGCGCGCCTGCGCGACTACGGCCCCGAGATGCTGATCGTCTCGCTCGGTGTGGACACCTACGGCGGCGACCCGATCTCGCACTTCGCGCTCGACGAGCCCGAGTTCGCGCGCCTGGGCCGCGAGCTCGCGGCACTGCGCCGGCCGACGCTGTTCGTGCAGGAGGGCGGCTACGCCACCGAGGCGATCGGGCGCAACGTGGTGGCGGTGCTGCGCGGATTCGAAGAGGGCGCATGAAGCGGCTCGTCGCCTCGCTCGCCCTGTGCCTCGCCGCCGGCTTGGCGCAGGCCGAGCTGTGGGGCTATGTCGATGGCGCCGGTGTCGCGCACTTCGCGGCCGAGCAACTCGACTCGCGCTACAGCCTGCTCCACGGCGAGCAGCGCGATCCGCTGCGCGTGCCGGGCAAGACCGATGGCAGCGCCAGCCTGCTCACGTGGCTCGACATCGCGCCCGAGGTGAAGGCCGTGCAGCCGGCTCGTGAGCGCTTGCTCGATGCGCGGCTGAACATCCTCATCGGTGCGCGCATGCTCGCCGACCTCACGCGCCGCTTCGGCCGCATCGACGTCGCGCTCGCGGCGTGGAATGCCGGCGAGGGCGCGGTGCACAAGCATGGCGATGCGGTGCCGCCAATCGCCGAGACCGAGGCCCATGTGCACACGGTGCTCGAGCTTTATTGGGCGCTGCTGCAGCGCAGCCAGCGCGCCACCCAACTGCAAATGCACGAGTCGCCGTCGCGACCGTAAACACTCTCTCCCATGTCAGAACAACTCACGCTGATGCCGCCCGCAGGTGGCGACAACAACGACGCCATTACGCTGGCCCATTACGCCGAGCAGGCCTACCTCGAGTACGCCTTGAGCGTGGTCAAGGGCCGCGCGCTGCCCGATGTGTGCGACGGCCAGAAGCCGGTGCAGCGGCGCATCCTCTATGCGATGGAGCGCATGGGGCTGGCCTTCACGACGGCCGGCGGCCCGAAGGCGGTGAAGAGCGCACGCGTCGTCGGCGATGTGCTCGGCCGCTTCCACCCGCATGGCGACCAGGCGGCCTACGACGCGCTGGTGCGCATGAGGGCAACTTCGGCTCGCGCGATGGCGACGGTGCCGCGGCGATGCGCTACACCGAAGCGCGCCTCGCGCCCATCGCGCGCCTGCTGCTCGACGAGATCGACGAAGGCACGGTCGACTTCGTGCCCAACTACGACGGCTCCACCGAAGAGCCCAAGCAGTTGCCGGCGCGCCTGCCCTTCGTGCTGCTCAACGGTGCCAGCGGCATCGCGGTGGGCCTGGCCACCGAGGTGCCGAGCCACAACCTGCGCGAAGTCGCCTCGGCGGCCGTGGCGCTGCTGAAGAACGACAAGCTCGCCGATGACGAGCTCTTTGCGCTGCTGCCAGGGCCCGACTTCCCCGGCGGCGGCCAGATCATCAGCAGCGAGGCCGACATTCGCGAGGCTTATGCATCAGGCCGCGGCTCGCTGAAGGTGCGTGCGCGCTGGAAGATCGAGGACCTGGCACGCGGCCAGTGGCAGCTCGTCGTCAACGAGCTGCCGCCGGGCGCCAGCGCGCAGAAGGTGCTCGAAGAGACCGAGGAGCTGACCAACCCGAAGGTCAAGGGCGGCAAGAAGACGCTCACGCAGGAGCAGGCGCAGCTGAAGGCCGCGGTGCGCGCGGTGCTCGATGCGGTGCGCGACGAGTCGAGCAAGGATGCGCCGGTGCGCCTGGTGTTCGAGCCGAAGAGCCGCACCATCGAGCAGCAGGAGCTGATCACCACCTTGCTCGCGCAGACCAGCCTCGAAAACTCGGTGCCGGTGAACCTGACGATGGTCGGCAGCGATGGCCGGCCGACCCAGAAGCCGCTGCGCCAGATCTTGAGCGAATGGCTGCAGTTCCGCCTCGCCACCGTGCAGCGGCGCACGCAGCATCGGCTGGCGAAGGTGCTCGACCGCATCCATGTGCTCGAAGGCCGGCAGACGGTGCTGCTGAACATCGACGAAGTGATCCACATCATTCGCCAGTCCGATGAGCCGAAGCCGGCGCTGATCGCGCGCTTCAAACTGAGTGATCGACAGGCCGAGGACATCCTCGAGATTCGCCTGCGCCAGCTCGCGCGCCTCGAAGCAATCAAGATCGAGCAGGAGCTGAAGGAGAAGCGCGAGGAGCAAGGCAAGCTCGAAGACATCCTCGGCAGCCCCGCCGCGTTGAAGCGCACCGTGGTCAAGGAGATCGAGGCCGATGCCAAGCAGTTCGGCGATGAGCGGCGCACGCTGATCCAGGCCGAGAAGCGTGCGGTGGCCGAGGTGAAGATCGTCGACGAGCCGGTCACGGTGGTCGTCAGCTTGAAGGGCTGGGCGAGGGCGCTCAAGGGTCACGAGATCGATGCCGCCACGCTCGCCTTCAAGGCAGGCGACGCGCTGTACGGCTGCTTCCCCTGCCGCAGCGTCGACGTGCTGCTGGTGTTCGGCTCCAACGGGCGCGTCTACTCGGTGCCGGTGGCGATGCTGCCCGGTGGCCGCGGCGACGGGCAGCCGATCACGACCTTGATCGATCTGGAATCGGGCACGCAGGTCGCGCACTACTTTGCCGGCGCGGCCGATGTCACGCTGCTGCTCTCGAACACCGGCGGCTTCGGGCTGCAGGCCAAGGTCGGCGACATGCAAAGCCGCCAGCGCGGCGGCAAGAGTTTCCTCGCGCTGGAGGCCGACGACCGCGTGCTGCCGCCGGTG
>VBDL01000127.1:0-2745 GCA_005884255.1 Betaproteobacteria bacterium
TCGGTGGCGGCCTCGGAGAAGGCCTGGCCGATCTTGTCGTTGACCACCTCGTACTGCACCGAGTAGCCGTAGCGCTGAGCGACCACGCTCATCGGCACCTTGCCGGGGCGGAAGCCATCGGCCTTGACGGTGCGCGACAGCCGCTTCAGGCGCGACTCCACCTCGTTGTTGATGGTGTCGGCCGCCACCGTCAGCGTGATGCGGCGTTCGAGCTTCTCGAGGGTTTCCACAGTGACCGTCATGATTTCAACTCTCTAATGCGTGACTGGTGCGCGGGGGGGGACTCGAACCCCCACACCATCGCTGGCGTCAGGACCTAAACCTGGTGCGTCTACCAATTTCGCCACCCGCGCAAGGGCACAAAGTACAAGCGGGGCCGCCAAGGCGGCCCCGCGAGGCGATCGGCAAACCGGAGATTTTAGCTTGCTTGCCGCTTCACCCTGAACCAGGCTGCATACATCGCCGGCAAGGCGAGCAAAGTGAGTGCGGTGGCAACGATCAGGCCACCCATGATGGCCACGGCCATCGGGCCCCAGAACACGCTGCGCGACAGCGGGATCATTGCCAGCACCGCCGCGGCGGCCGTCAGCACGATCGGGCGGAAGCGGCGCACCGCGGCCTCGACGATGGCGTTCCAGGTGGGCACGCCGCGCTCGCGGTCCTGCTCGATCTGGTCGATGAGGATCACCGAGTTGCGCATGATCATGCCCATCAGCGCGATCACGCCGAGCAGCGCGACGAAGCCGAATGGCCGGTTCAGCAGCAGCAGCGCCGCCGCCACGCCGGGCAGGCCGAGCGGGCCCGTGAGGAACACCAGCATCGCGCGTGAAAAGCTGTGCAGCTGCAGCATCAGCAAGGTGAAGATGATGAACAGCATCACCGGCACGCCGGCCGCAATCGAGCCCTGGCCCTTGCTGCTTTCTTCCACTGCGCCGGCAATCTCGATGCGATAGCCGGCCGGCATCTTCTTCTGCAGCGCGTCGAGCTTGGGCCACACCTTCGTCGTCACCGTCGGCCCCTGGATGCCTTCGCGCACATCGCCCTGCACGGTCACCGCGTAGTTGCGGCCCTCGCGCCACAGCACGCCCGGCTCCCACGTGAAGCCGATGCGCGCGATCTGCGTCAGCGGAATCGAGCGGCCGCTTGCCGTGGGCAGATAGGCGTTGCCGATGTCGGTGATCGCGTTGCGCTCGTCGGCCGGCTGGCGCAGCACGATGTCGACGAGCTTGTCGCCTTCACGGTACTGGCCGACCGTGGTCCCCGAAAGAATGGTGCGCGAGGACTGCGCGATCGACTGGCTGTTCACGCCAAGCGCCCGCGCCTTGTCCTGGTCGATCTCCAGGCGCAGCACCTTGACCGACTCGTTCCAGTTGTCGTTGACGCCGCGCATGTCGGGATCGGTGCGCAGGATCTCCTTGGCCTGGTCGGCCCACTGGCGCACCTGCGGCGCATCGGGCCCGACGACGCGGAACTGCACCGGATACGGCACCGGCGGGCCATTGGGCAGCAGCTTCACGCGGCCGCGCGCATCGGGGAACTCCTCGGCCAGCAGCGCCGGCAGCCGCATGCGCAGCGCCTCGCGCTCCTTCAGGTCCTTCGGGATGAGGATGAACTGCGTGACGTTGGTCTGCGGGAAGATCTGGTCCAACGGCAGGTAGAAGCGCGGCACGCCGCTGCCGACCCATGCGGTGACGGAGGAGACGCTCGGCTCCTTCATCATGCGCGCCTCAAAGCGCTTGGCCAGCTCGTCGGTGCTCTGGATCGTTGAACCCTCAGGCAGCCACAGGTCGACCAGGATCTCGGGCCGGCTCGAATCCGGGAAGAACTGGTTCTGCACCTTGCCCATGCCGGCGATGCCGAGCACGAAGGTGCCGATGGTCAGGCCGATGGTGATCCAGCGATGCTCGACGCACCAGTTCACCGCGCCGCGAAAGCGCTCGTAGAACGGCGTGTCGAAGAGCTCGTGCACCTGCCCTTCCACCTTGCTCTTGCTGTGCAGCAGCCGCGCGCCGAGGTAGGGCACGAAGAACACCGAGACAACCCACGAGATGAGCAGCGCTGCCGTGGTCACCGCGAAGATCGCGAAGGTGTATTCGCCGACCGTCGACTTGGCCATGCCGATCGGCAGGAAGCCGGTGGCGGTGATCAGCGTGCCGGTGAGCATCGGCATCGCCGTCACGTCGTACGCGAAGGTGGCGGCACGCATCTTGTCGTAGCCCTCTTCGAGCTTGCGCACCATCATCTCCACCGAGATGATCGCATCGTCCACCAGCAGGCCGAGCGCGATGATCAGGCTGCCCAGTGAAATCTTGTGCAGCCCGACGCCCCAATAGAACATCGTCACGAAGGTGATCGCGAGCACCAGCGGGATGGTGATGGCCACCACCAGACCCGGCCAGATGTCGATGCGCAGCGGCTTGGTGTGCAGGCCGAGGCTGATGAAGCTCACGGCCAGCACGACGATCACGGCCTCGATCAGCACATGCACGAACTCGCCGACCGAGCGCGTCACGGCCTGCGGCTGATCCTGGATCTGCGACAGCTCGATGCCGACCGGCAGGTCTTTCTCGATGTCGGCGACTCTCGCCTTCAGGTGCTTGCCGAGCTCGATGATGTCGCCGCCCTTGGCCATCGAGATGCCGAGCGCCAGCACCTGCTTGCCCTGGTGGCGCACCATCGTCACCGGCGGGTCGACATAGGCACGCTTGACGTCGGCGATGTCCGACAGGCGCAGCGTGCCGGCCT
>VBDL01000127.1:2750-5275 GCA_005884255.1 Betaproteobacteria bacterium
CATCGACCGAGTTGAACTGGCCGCCGATGCGCACCTGCAGGTTGTCGCTGCCGGCATTGAGCACGCCGGCGCCTTCGACCGCGTTCTGCGCGCCGAGCTGCGTCAGCACCTGGTTCATGTCCAGGCCCAGCGTCGCCAGGCGCTTCTGCGAGACCTCGATGAACAGCTTCTCGGCCTGCGCGCCGAAGAGCTGCACCTTGGCGACGTCGGGCACCTTGAGCAGCTGCTGGCGCACATCGTCGGCGCGCTCACGCAGCTCTTCGTAGCTGAAGCCATCGGCCGACAGCGCGAAGATCGAACCGTAGACGTCGCCGAACTCGTCGTTGAACACCGGCCCGATCACGCCGCTCGGCAGCGTGGAGCGCATGTCGCCGATCTTCTTGCGCACCTGGTACCAGGCGTTGCTCACCTCCTTTGGCGGCGAGCTGTCCTTGATCTGGAAGATGGTGAGCGATTCGCCCGGCTTCGTGTAGCTGCGGATCTTGTCGGCGTACGGCGCCTCCTGCAGCGTCTTCTCGATCTTGTCGGTGACCTGCTCGGCCATCTGCTGCGACGACGCGCCTGGCCAGAAGGCCTGCACGACCATCGCGCGGAAGGTGAACGGCGGATCTTCGTCCTGGCCGAGCTGGAAGTAGGCGACGAAGCCCAGCACCATCAGCACCAGCATCAGATAGCGCGTCAGCGGCTGGTGCTCCAGCGCCCAGCGCGAGATATTGAAACGCGAGGTTGGGACGCCGCCCGGGGTCGGAATGCTGCTCATGCGCGCCCTACCTTCAGCGAGACGCGATGGCGGCGGCCGCACCGCTGGGCGCCGCGGCGCCGGCGTTGTACAGCTTCACCTTCTGCCCCGGCGTCAGCACGTGCACGCCGGCAGTGACCACGGTCTGGCCGGGGCTCAGGCCGCCGGAGACCACCACCGTGTTGCCATCGGCGCCGGCCACCTGGATCGGCTGCGGGCGCACGGTCATCGAGCCCTTGTCCAACAGCCACACGGAGGTCTTGCCCTGCAGCTCCGTCACGGCGGTGAGCGGCAGGCGAATCACGCCGACCGTGCGCGGCATCTCGGCGAGCACCGCCGCCGTCTGACCGAGCTTCACCGGTGCCTTGCCGACGTCGGCCTTGACGAGGAAGGTGCGCGTCGTCGCATCGGCGGCCGCGGCCACTTCGCGCACATGCGCATCGATCAGCTCATTGCTGCCCCACAGGCGCACCTTCAGCGACGCCGACCTGCTTGCCAGTGCGCGGAAGTCGCCGATGCGGTCTTCGGGCACGCTGAACACCACGTCTCGCGGGCCGTCGTGGGCCAGGCGCAGCACGGGCGCGCCGGCGGCCATCACCATGCCCGGCTCGGCATCGATGGCGGTGATCACGCCCGAGGCATCGGCCACCAGCGACGAATAGGCGGCCTGATTGCCCTGCACGCGGGCCTGAGCGTTGGCCTGCTCGAACTGTGCCTGGGCGGCGCGCAGCGCGACCTCGCGGCGCTGCAGCTCGGCGGAGCTGATGAAGCCCTGGTCGCGCAAGTCCTTGTAGCGCTTGAAGTCGGCAGTCGCCCAATCGAGGTTGCTCTGGGCGCCGGCCAGTGCCGCGCGAGAAGCGTCCTGTGCCAGCTTCAGGTCTTGCGGATCGAGCTGGGCCAGCACCTGGCCCGCCTTGACCGTGTCGCCCAGCTCGGCCTGGCGGCGGGTGATCTTGCCGCCGACCCGAAAGCCCAGTCGCGATTCGGTGCGGGCCCGCACCTCGGCGGCGTACTCGTGGCTACCACCGGCGGAGTCGCTGCCCACGGTCATCGTGCGCACGGCGCGCACCGGTTCAGGAGCGGGTTCTTGACGGGAACAGGCCGCCATACCGACGGACAGAGCGACAGCAATCGCCAGGGCGGGGGTCGTCATGCGCATGGGGAAATCCTTGGGGACGGGGCGCGAGGAGCGATGTGGGGAAGGCCATCTAACTGACTGACCGGTCAGTAATATAAGCGGCCGACCCAGGGCTGTCAAACCGCGGGGCCCGACCCGTACACAATCGCCGCCGTGAGCGTGGACCACTACGAAAACTTTCCTGTCGCCTCCGTCTTGTGCCCGCCGGCGCTGCGGCCGGCCGTGCGCGCCATCTACCACTTCGCGCGCACGGCCGACGATCTGGCCGACGAAGGCGACGCAACGCCGGCGCAGCGCCTGGCCGATCTCGCCGCCTATCGCGACGACCTGGCGCGCGTCGCGTGCGGCACGGCGCCATCGCCGCGTTGGCAGCGCGTGTTCGTGCCGCTGACGCACGCCGTCGAGGCGCATCGGCTGCCGATCGCGCTGCTGAATGACCTGCTTAGCGCCTTCGAGCAAGACGTGACCGTGCAGCGCTACGCCGATCGGGCGCAATTGCTGGACTACTGCCGGCGCTCCGCCAATCCGGTGGGCCGGCTGCTGCTGCATCTCTACGGCATCCAGGACGCACGCTCGCTGGAGCGCTCCGACGCCATTTGCAGCGCGCTGCAGCTGATCAACTTCTGGCAAGACCTGAGCATCGACCTG
>VBDL01000127.1:5407-10548 GCA_005884255.1 Betaproteobacteria bacterium
CGGGCGTGCCGGCTGGGAGTTGCGCCTCGTGGTGCAAGGCGGGCTGCGCATTGCGGAGAGAATCGCGGCCATGCAATACGCCGCCCTGCTGCAGCGCCCTCGCCTCACCGCCCTGGATGGGCCGCGGCTGCTGTGGCGCGCGCTGCGCATGACTCCTGCAGGGAGCGTGGCATGACGCCCGAACAGTACGTGCAGGACAAGGCCGCCAAGAGCGGCTCGAGCTTCTATTACGCCTTCCTGTTCCTGCCCCCGCCGCGCCGCGCCGCCATCACGGCCTTCTACGCCTTCTGCCGCGAGGTCGACGACATCGTCGATGAGGTCCACGACCCGGGCGTCGCGGCGACCAAGCTCGCGTGGTGGCGCAGCGAGGTGGCCAATGCCTTCGCCGGTACACCGAGCCACCCGGCGACCCAGGCGCTGATGCCGCATGTGCGCAGCTACGGCATCGAGCCGGCCCACCTCTACGCAGTCATCGAAGGCTGCCAGATGGATCTCGAGCAGACCCGCTACCTCGACTTCCCGTCGCTGGCCCGCTATTGCCACCTCGTGGCCGGCGTCGTCGGCGAGGTGGCCTCGGGGGTGTTCGGCCGCAGCGAAGCCGCCACGGTGCAGTACGCGCACAAGCTCGGCCTGGCGATGCAGCTCACCAACATCATCCGCGACGTCGGCGAGGACGCGCGGCGCGGCCGCATCTACCTCCCCGTCTCGGAGCTGCAGCAGTTCGACGTGAAGGCGCACGAGCTGCTCAAGCGCGAGGCACCCTGGGGCTACAGCGAGCGTTACAGCGCGCTGATGCGCTTCCAGGCCGAGCGCGCCCACCGCTGCTACGACGAGGCGCTCGCGCTGCTGCCCGAGGCCGATCGCCCGGCGCAGAAGCCGGGCTTGATGATGGGCAGCATCTATCGCACCTTGCTGCGCGAGATCGAAGCCAGTGACTTCCAGGTGCTGCACCAGCGCATCGCGCTGACGCCGATCCGCAAGCTGTGGATCGCGATGCGCACCAACTGGCGCGGGCAATGAACGTCGCGGTGGTGGGCGGCGGCTGGTCGGGGCTGGCCGCCGCGGTGACGCTGGTCCGCGCCGGCCACAAGGTCACGCTCTGCGAAATGGCCGCACAACTCGGCGGCCGCGCGCGGCGGGTCGACAGCGACGGCCTCGCGCTGGACAACGGGCAGCACATCCTGATCGGCGCCTACACATCCACGCTGGACTTGATGGACGCCGTCGGCGTCGACGTGCCTCAAGTGCTGCGCCGTTCGCCGCTGCAGTTCGTGGATGCTCAGGGCCACGGCCTGCGGCTGCCCGCCGGGGCACCGATGCTTGCCTTCGTCCAGGGCGTGCTTGCCCATCGCGGCTGGCGCTGGAGCGAGCGATTGAGCCTGCTGGCTGCGGCGTCGCGCTGGGCGCTGCAGGGCTTCGCGTGCGATGAAGCGCTGTCGGTCGCTGCGTTGACGCGGCGGCTGCCGGCACGCCTGCGCGATGAGCTCATCGACCCGCTATGCGTCGCCGCGCTGAACACCCCCGCGCCGCAGGCCAGCGCACGCGTGTTCTTGCGCGTGCTCAAGGACGCCCTCTTCTCCGGCGCCGGCTCGGCCGACTTGCTGCTGCCCAGCCGCCATCTCGATGACCTGCTGCCCGGTCCGGCGCAGACGTGGCTCACGCAGCATGGCGCGCACCTGCGCCTGGGCCGCCGCGCGATGCGGCTGCGTCTTGAGGGATCGACGTGGCTGCTCGATGACGAGCCCTTCGATGCCGTCGTGCTGGCCGCGACCGCGCTCGAAGCCGCGCGGCTGGCCGAGCCCATCGCGCCGGCGTGGGCCGCACAGGCGCGCGCGCTGCGCTATGAACCCATCGTCACGGTGTATCTGCGCGGCGCGCAGGCCGCGCTGCCCTTCCCGATGCTCGCGCTGCGCAGCGACGACGCGGGACCGGCGCAGTTCGTGTTCGATCACGGCAGCTTGCGCGGCGAACCGGGGCTGCTCGCCTTCGTGATCAGCGGCGCGGCCCCCTGGGTCGAGCGTGGCAACGAGGCCGTCATCGAGGCCGTGCAGGCGCAGGCCGCAGCGCAACTGACCGTCGGCGAACTGGAGCCCTGCCGCGTCCTCACCGAGAAGCGCGCCACCTTCGCCTGCGTGCCGGGCCTGCAGCGGCCTGGCGCGCGGATCGCTCCGCGTCTGTTCGCAGCAGGCGACTACATCGCTGGCCCCTACCCGGCCACGCTCGAGGGCGCCGTGCGCTCCGGTCTCGACGCGGCGGCTGCCGTCGGCTGAATTAACGGCGAACGGCGCCGCAGGCCACTCATCGCCGCGCGAAGGGCGCGGCGAGGGGTTCGCCGACGAACACGCCCTGCTGCGGCCACGCGACGCTCTTCCAGTAGGCCTCCAGCGCCGTGCTGCCTTGCAGGTAATGCAGCAGCAACAGTTGCGGATGGGGAAACTTCTGCAGGTGGTTGCAGGGCTCGCTGACGGTGCCGTAGCTGGCCGTGGCGCCGCTCTCGATCCATTCGAGCACCGACATCTGGCTGCCATTCGTACGTTCGAGCTGGCCCCCGAACGATGTGAGGTGATCGGCAAGCGCGCCATCGACCCAGCCGATGCGCGCGGGTTGCGCTTCACGGGCGACGCCGCTCTGATGCAGCAGCACGCGCTGGCCCGGCTCGAACTCGCCCGGCCCCTCGACGCGCACCTCCACGCCCAGCGCGGGCAACCGCTGGGGTGGAGGGAACAGGCGCGATCGCACATTGCGCGCGACATCGGCGCTGGCGACGTACTCCGCCACCACCGGCGGCGCACCACGCAGGCCGAGGCTGCCGTCGGCGCGCACGCCGCGGTCGATCAGCGCCTTGGCGCTCGCCACATCGCGCGCGGCCAGCAGCATGGCCGGCCGCAGCGCGTGGTCGCTCAACGGGCGGGCACTCGGGCTGTTGAAGTACGGCGAAGCGCGCGAGCGCGCACAGGTCTGCTGGCACAGCGCCTCATCAAAACCGAGCGCAAGTGCACCGGTGATGGAGTTGCACTGCACCGCATACGGCTGCGTCCAGGCCAGGGCCAGCGCCTGGACCCGAGGGCCGAAATGGGCCCGGATCTGCGCCGCCAGCGCGTCGAACTCATCGTGGGTGAGTGCACTGCGCAGCGGCAGGGCTACCTCGAGGATCTGCTGCGGCGACAGCTTGCGCCGTTGGGCGTAATAGGCCCCCACCTCGACGGAATAGGGGTCGGCCGTGTTGATCACCAAGCCGATGTCGCGGGCGCTCAGCCGGCCCTGCGCCTTGGGAACGGCCACCCACCTGCGCGTCTCCGGCGCCGAAGCCGCCTCGTCGGCGTGTACCCCCGTCATGCCCGCCAGAGCCAGCACCATGGCGCAGAGCCCGCGGGACCTCACGTCGACACCGCGCGACAGTCGCCCTGCATGTCGGAATGCAGATTCAATTTTCGCGATGCAAAAATGCGCGAATCGCCGCACAATTCGAAGCATGAGGAAAAAAGAGGGGCAGACTCCCACCATCCAGGTTCTGGAGCGCATGTTCTCACTGCTGGACGTGCTCGCGGCGCATCCGGACCCCGTCTCGCTGAAGGAAATCAGCGACAAGACCGGACTGCATCCTTCCACCGCGCACCGCATTCTCAACGACTTGGCCACCGGCCGCTTCGTCGAGCGCCCCGAAGCCGGCAGCTACCGGCTGGGCATGCGCCTTCTGGAGATGGGCAACCTGGTGAAGGCGCGGTTGGACGTGCGCGACGCCGCGTTGGCGCCGATGCGCGAACTGCACAAGCTGACGCACCAGCCGGTGAACCTGTCGGTGCGGCAAGGCGACGAGATTGTCTACATCGAGCGCACCTACAGCGAGCGCTCGGGCATGCAGGTCGTGCGCGCCGTCGGCGGCCGCGCGCCGCTGCACCTCACGTCGGTGGGCAAGCTCTTCCTCGCGCTGGATGACCCGCAACGCGTGCGCGCCTACGCCACCCGCACCGGCCTGGCCGGCCACACGCGCAACAGCATCACCGACCTGCAGCGACTGGAGCGCGAACTCTCAAGCGTGCGACAGAATGCGACGGCGCGGGACGATGAAGAGCTAGAACTCGGCGTGCGCTGCATGGCCGCCGGCATCTACGACGACCAGGGCAAGCTCGTCGCGGGGCTTTCGATCTCGGCGCCGGCGGACCGGCTTGAGGAATCCTGGCTGGAGCGCGTGAAGGCGACCGCGTCGCAGATCTCGTCGGCGCTCGGCCACCGAAATTAGAGCACCCGGTCGCGGTTTACCGCGACCACCCTCCGAGAGGGTGCCGACGGGCTTGGGGCGGCCCGGCGCTCCGTCGGCTCAGGACGTCAGCTTCGGCACCGGGTTGCTCGCCGGCAGCTGGCTGACCCACTTGCGCACGCGCTCGGCATCGGCAATCCGCGAGTATTTGCCCGCGGAGTCGAGGAACACCATGATCAGCTTGCGCCCGGCGAGGCTCGCCTGCATCACCAGGCAGCGGCCGGCCTCGGAGATGTAGCCGGTCTTCTGCACGCCGATGTCCCACTGCGGGCTGCGCACCAGCGCATTGGTGGTGCGGAACTGCAGGTTGCGCTTGCCGACCGCGACGCGGTACTCCGGCGAGGTCGACAGCTCACGGATCAGCTGCACTTCATGCACCGTCTTCACGAGTGCGGCCAGATCATGCGCGCTCGACTGGTTCTGGCTCGACAGGCCGGTGGGCTCGACATAGCGCGTGTCGTGCATGCCGAGCTCCTGCGCCTTCTGGTTCATCGCCGCGATGCAGCCGGCCAGGCCGCTCGTGTAGTAGCGGCACAGCGCATGCGCAGCGCGGTTTTCCGACGACATCAGCGCCAGGTGCAGCATTTCTTCGCGCGTCAGCTGCGTGCCGACGACCAGGCGCGAGCTGCTGTGTTTCTCGGTATCGACGTCGTCCTGAGTGACGATCAGCGTTTCGTCCAGCGGCTGCTTGGCCTCGACGACGACCAGCGCGGTCATCAGCTTGGTGATCGACGCGATCGGCACCACGGCTTGCGGGTTCTTGCTGAACAGAACCTCGTCGGTGTCCTGGTCGAGCACCAGGGCCACGGCGGACTTGAGCGCCAGCCCATCGGTTGCGTCGTGCAGCCCGGCCTGGTTGGCAAACGAGGCGCGCACCGGCTCC
>VBDL01000128.1 GCA_005884255.1 Betaproteobacteria bacterium
ATGGGTGATCTCCGCGCGGGGTTCGTCCCCTGTGTCTCGGCCGTTTTTTGGCCGGCTTGAGCGCGCGATCGTGACCGAACGTTGCTGCCGTGACGCAACCGTCACAGTTCGCTTCTCTAGTCGAGGCTGACCTCGGTGCGCACCACACCAGCCCGCTCGGCGCGGGCGCTGAGCGCGAGATGAGTGCCCTTGGGTGCGCGCACCACCCACTCGCCGACGGCGCGGTCGCCGGTGATCTCGCGGTTCGGCAGGAAGGCTTGGAGCGTGCTCTTCGTGCCGTGGCCTTCGAGCTGCGGACCTTCCATGCGCTGCTTGCCGCTGACCAGCGAGATGCTCGGGTTGCCCTGCGGCAAATGGATCTCGAACATCACGCCGCGCACCGCCTTGCGCTGCAGCGCCCGCTTGCTCACGTAAGCGGGCAGCCAGCCGCTGTTGGCCACCGCGAAGCGCACGCGCCAGGTGTCGGGGCCGAGCGCGCGCACTTCGCTGCGCAGCAGCTCGAGGCGCGGCAGGCTGAGCGCGATCTGCGTCATCCAGGCCGGGAAGCGGGCCGCTTCGCGCTCGCGCAGATGCGGCGGCGGGTTGCGCCAGAAGTTCATCTTGTCCCAGCCGCCGATCTCGACCGCGCCGAGCTGCGGATGATCGAACGGCTTCCAGTCCACATGCGCCGCGCCGCCGCACTGCTCGTCACTCCACTTCAGCAGCTTCAGGTCGTCTTCGACCGGGTGCTCGCGGTACCACTCGATCCACTTGTAGTCGGTGATGCCGGCCTCCTTGTTCGGCGACCACAGCTCGACCACCCAGAACAGCGCGCCCACGTGCTCGTAGAGCCAGTCCTGGGTGCCGGCGATGACTTCCTTCGGGTGGTATTTGAAGTCGTGCCAGATGCTGATCGCCGGGTAGCCGGTGAGCTGCTCGCCGATGGCGCTGAAGCGCTTGTAGCACCACAGGTCCTCGGCAATCATGTCCTCGTCGCTCTCGCTGCCCATCGGCCGCAGGATCACGCCGCTGTGCGTGTGAAAGCTGATCGCCGCGCCGATGTTGCGATGCGCCGTGATGAACTCGACCATCGCGCGCACCTCGGGCTCGCTGGTCGGATACGGGCCGGCGCCGACCTGCTCGAACTCCTGCCGCCAGTTGGTGGGGAAGTTGCGGTTGAGGTCGAGGCCCTCGACGTCCGGGTTGACCTTCACCGTGAGGCCGTCGTAGTTCTGCAGCATGCCCTCGGGCATCACGCGGTAGTACTCGCCGCCGAACTCGCCGGGCTCGCGCGGCACCATCAGCCGAGAGTCGCCGGCGTGCTTCTTGTAGGGGCCGTGCGGATCGGGCACGCGCATGCTGAGGATGCGGCCGTCGCCGTCGATGTCTTCCACCGTGAGCCCAGCCACCGGCTCCTCGTCGAACGGATAGGGCCGCGTCGACGAGCGGATGTGGCGTGGCCGGTCGGCCAGCGCCAGCTCAGCGCCGTCGGGGTTCAGCCGCGGGCACAGATAGACCGCGCGTGTGTCGAGCAGCCGCGTGATCTGCGCGTCATCGCCGTGGCCGCTGACGAGCTGGTGCAGGTAGTACAGGCAGGCGCTGCTGGCGGTGAGCTCCGCCGCGTGGATGTTGCCGTCGGCCCAGAACGCCGGCTTGTCGTGCGCCGCGCCGGTGGCCAGATTCGTCACCGTGGCGACCCAGATGTCGCGCCCCTCATGGCTTTGGCCGATGCTGTGGACGGCGACCAGGTCGGGCCGCGCCTCGGCGTAGTCGAGCAGCAGGCGGGTCAGCGCGTCGTGGCGATAGAACTGGTCGAAGCGGGGAGTGGGCAACGAAGGCATGTCTATGCAAGGCAAACCGAGGTGCCGCGCATTGTGCCCAGCCTGAGGCTATTGCGCGCGGAACAGGCCCTGGAAGTGCCGCGATACCGGCAGCTTTTCCGGCCGGCCGCGCAGCGTCAGCACCATTTGCCCTTCATCGATGCGCAGCGCACTGTCGATGCAGCGGTGGTTGACGATCACCGAGCGGTGCACCTGCCAGAAGCGCTGCGGGTCGAGCTGCGTCAGCAGCTCCTTCAGCGGCGTGCGGATCAGCGCCTCGGCGTGGCCCTCGCCATCGCGGTAGATGACGCGCGTGTAGCGGGCGTCGGATTCGAAATACACGACATCGTCGACATGGATCAGCCGCACCTCGCGGCCCACGCCGGCCTGGATCACCTCGACCGGCGCCGCACGCCGCACCTGCGCTGCCAGCGCGCCGAGCAGGTGCTGCAGATTGGCCGGCGGGGAGCTCAGCCGCTCGCGCACGCGCCGCACCGCTTGCGCGAGCCGCGCGACGTCGACCGGCTTCAACACATAGTCGACCGCACCGGCATCGAATGCGTCCAGCGCATGGTCGCCATGCGCGGTGACGAAGACGATGTGCGCGCGGCCGGCGATGCGCTGCGCGACCTCGATGCCGGTGAGCCCGGGCATGCGCACGTCGAGGAAGCAGACCTGCGGCTCGCGGTCGAGGAAGGCGTCCCACGCGTCGGCGCCGTTGGCCGCCTCGGCCACGATCTGCAGCTCGGGCCAGGCCTCGCGCAAGGCCTTCAGCAGCTGTGCACGCGGCGCCTCTTCATCGTCGGCGATCAGTCCGGTCACGCTCATGCCGCATTGTCGGCCGCCGCGTCGGCGATCCTCAACAGCGCGCACACCCCGGATGCGGGGGTGCGGGCGTTCAGCGTGAGCGTGGCGCGCTCGCCGTACGCATGCGCCAGGCGCTCGCGGCTGTTGGCCAGGCCCACGCCTTCGCGCCAGCCGAGCGCCAGACCGCCACCGTCGTCGCTGACGCTGAGCACGAAGGCGCCGGTCTCGCGCCACGCGCGCAGCTGCACACCGCCGCCGCGCAGGCTGGGCTCGATACCGTGCTCGACGGCGTTCTCCACCAGCGTGATCAAGAGGCCCGACGGCAGGCGCTGCGCCGCCGCATCGTCGGCGATCTCGATGGCATAGCGCAGCCGCTCGCCCAGCCGCGCGTGCATCACCTCCAGGTAGTGGCGCGCCATCTCGGCTTCTTCCGCCAACGCGACCTCGCTGCGATCGAGCAGCTCGGTGGAGCCACGCAGGAAGGCGGTCATCGCGCGCAGCAAGCCGCCGGCGCGCGCATCGCCACTGTCGACCCAGTGCTGCAGCGCGGCCAGCGTGTTGAAAAGGAAGTGCGGCTGGATCTGCGCCTGCAGCAGGCGCAACCGCGCTTCGCTGGCCTGGCGCGCGGCCGCATCGCGCTCATGCTGCAGCGGCAGCGGTCGCGAGCGGTGCACGCCGAAGAGCGAGCCGAAGGCGCCGGCATAGCTGGCGACGACCATCAGCGCGGCAATGCGCCACAGGCGCCGCGCGGAAAAGCGCTCCGGCCGCACCCAGGCCGACAGCAGCGCCTGCGCCATGCAGACGAAGAACAGCCCGCTCAGGCCCACGGCCCAGCCCACCGGAAAGCCGAGCAGACTCAGACCGAAAGCATTGGCCGCGACCCCCAGCAGCAGCGCGGCCCAGATCCACCAGCCGCGCACGCTGTAGAGGTAGCCATCGATGCGCCGCGCCTGCGCACGCACCTCGTCGGGCAGGCCGGCGTAGGTGGTTTCGGCGCGGCAGGCGGACCAGCGCCGCCAACGCTTGAGGACAGTCTCCATGGGCCGCCAGTCTAGGCGTCGGCGGCGCGCGCGAAGCAATGCGGCGCGCCAATGGCGCGCCGCATGGGGTGAGTGGCCGAGCGCGCCGCATGAATGGCGGCGCGCTCGGCGACGAGCTTACGGGAACGCGAAGGGCGTCGTCACCGTCGCGCCGTTGGTGAGGCTGATCGCCACCGCCGGCTTGGTCGCGCTGCCGGACGAAGCCTCGACGCTGTACTTGCCGGCCACTGCCGCGTCCGAAGCGAAGCTCAGCGTGCCGCTGCTGACGTAGGCCGCCTTCTGCGGTGCATCGGTCACCAGTGCGAAGCTGTAGGCACCGGTGCTGCTGTTCACCGCCGCGCTGGCGATCTGCACCGTGGGCCCGCCGGTCAGCGCCTGCGTCACGCGCACGCTGGCGTCGATCGTCGTGGCACCGGCGATCGTCACCGTGCCGTTCGCCGTGCCGGACCCGGTGGCCGTCGGCAATGTGAGCTGCGTGGCGGCGGTGTTGAACGCGGTCACGGTGTCGGCGGTGACCGTCACGCCGGTGACGACGCGCGTCACGTGGCCCGGCGCGGTGAGCACGAGGTCATAGGTGCCCGCGGCCACCGGTTGCAGCAGGAACTTGCCGCTGCTGTCCGGCGACGTGCTGCGCACGACCACGCCGTTCTGCTGCAGCGTGACGAGCGTGCTGCCGTTGGCCAGCGTCAGGTCGACGAAGCCCTGCACGCCGGAGACGAAGCGCGGAGTCACCTTGAGCACCGGCTTGAGGTTGTACTGGCCCGAGTTGCCGGTGGTGACCACCGATTTGCAGGCGTCGAAGTCGATCACTAGGTCGGCCATCTTGCCGGACTCGATGTCGATGTCGACGTTCATCTTCAGCCCGCTTTGCAGCGCGCTGGGTGTGTTCAGCGCGGTCTCGCTGCCGCCGGTTGGCGTGACCGAATTGGCCAGCGGCGTCGTCGCATCGTTGGCCGCCAGCACGAGGCGCATCTGCTGATACCTGCCCGGAGCGAGCGGCGTCTGGCCGAGTTCGGCAAGCACGCCGTTCTGCAGCGACAGCAGTTCGACGCGCTTGGCTGGATTGAGCACGATCTCCGACCAGCCGCTGTCACCTTCGGCGGCGCTGGAACTCTGGTGCACCCGCACCTTCTGCACGGTGACGAAGACCGTGTCGAAGCCGCAAGACGGCGCGTCGGTCAGCGCCACGCGCATGCTGCCATTGCCGGTGTCCTTGTCCGAACCGCCGCAGGCTGCCAGCAGCATCGGCAACGACAAAGCCAGCGCGCCGAGCGCGCGCCCCCAACGAGACTTGTTCATATCCACTCCTGTTACGAATACATCGCGGCCGGAGTCTGGCATTGCCCGGTGGCAACTGGCTGGATGGATTTGTGAAGGCTTGTTAGCCCGCCGTTGCGCCGTCGACGAAAACGCGCAATTCGCCGGCTGCGAAGGGAGTCCACGCTTCGTCGTCGGTCAAGGGCTCCGTGGCGACCACCGCGACGCGATCGTTCGGCGTGGTCTGCTGTGCGAAGTTCACCGTCAGGTCTTCGTCGTGCAATGTTGCCTGGCCGAACGGGTGG
>VBDL01000129.1 GCA_005884255.1 Betaproteobacteria bacterium
CTTGTTAGCCCGCCGTTGCGCCGTCGACGAAAACGCGCAATTCGCCGGCTGCGAAGGGAGTCCACGCTTCGTCGTCGGTCAAGGGCTCCGTGGCGACCACCGCGACGCGGTCGTCCGGCGTCGTCTGCTGTGCGAAATTCACCGTCAGGTCTTCGTCGTGCAATGTTGCATGGCCGAACGGGTGGCGGCGCACCAGGTAGTGCAGCCGCGTCGACGCGTGCGCCCACAAGGCCTCGCCGTTGGACAGCAGCAGGTTGAAGTTGCCGTGCCGCGCCACCTGCGGCACCAGCTCGCGCAAGGTGGCACTGAGTTCGTCGACGCCGGGCACGCTGGCGTGCGCCTTGGCCAGCTCCTGCATCAGCCAGCAGAAGGCGTGCTCGCTGTCGGTATCGCCCACCGGGCGGAAGGCGCCATGCAGCCGCGGGTGGAAGCCCTGGAGGTCGCCGTTGTGCGCGAACACCCAGTAACGGCCCCACAGCTCGCGCACGAAGGGGTGCGTGTTCTGCAGCGCGACGCGGCCCTGCGTGGCCTTGCGGATGTGCGCGATGACGTTGTCGCTCTTGATCGGATAGCGCTTGACCAGCTCGGCCACCGGCGACACGCGCGCGCTGTGGTGGTCGACCAGCAGGCGCAGCCCGGCGCCCTCGAAGAAGGCGATGCCGAAGCCGTCCTTGTGCTCCTCGGCGCGCGTCGCCAGGCCGGTGAAGCTGAACATCACGTCGGTCGGCGTATTCGCGTTCATCCCCAGCAATTGACACATGCGGGGGAGCATACTCGCGAGACCATGCTTCCCGAGCCGCCACCGGGCTGCAGTCGCCGGACCTTCCTGGTGCACGCGCTGGCCACCGCCGGCGCGTTGAGCGCTGCGCCGCTGGCCGCCTTGGGCGTGCCGCTGCTGCGCGTGGAGAACGTGTCGCGGCTGTATGCCGTGGAGGTGGCGCGCATCGCCGCGCCCACCAGCACCGACGACGTGGTGCGCGCCTTGCGCGAGTGGCCGGGCCAGGTCGCCATCGGCGGCGGGCGCTACAGCATGGGCGGGCAGATCGGCATCGTCGGCGGGCTGCACCTGGACATGCGTGCGATGAAGCGCGTGCTCTGGCTGCGCCCCGCCGACAGGCGCGTGCGCGTGCAGGCCGGCATCACCTGGCGCGACCTGCAGGATGTGCTCGACGCGAAGAACCTCTCGGTACGCACGATGCAGAGCTACGCCAACTTCACGGTTGGCGGCGCGGCCTCGGTCAACGCACACGGCCGCTATGTCGGCCATGGGCCGATGGGTCAGTCGGTGCGCGCGCTGCAGCTCGTGCTGGCCGACGGCAGCGTGCGCGAGGCGGACCGCGATCACAACACCGAGCTGCTGCGCGCCGCGTTGGGCGGCTATGGCGCCGTCGGCGTGATCACCGAGGTGGAACTCGATCTCGAGGACAACGTGAAGATCGAGCGCCACATCGAGGAGCTGCGCCTATCGGCCTACCCGAACTACTTCGCTCGCCACGTGCTCGACGACCCGGCGTGCGTGATGCACAACGCCGACCTGCTGCCGCCGCGTTTCGACACGCCGGTGGCCATCACCTGGCGGCAGAGCGACAAGCCGCTGACGCGCAAGCAGCGCCTGGTGCCGCGCGGCCAGAGCTACAAGGTGCAGCGCGACGCGCTGTGGGCAATCACCGAGCTGCCGTATGCCGCGAAGCTGCGCCGCCCGGCGATCGAAGTGGCGCGCCGCGCGCGGCCGGAAGTCGCGTGGCGCAACCACGAGGCGAGCCTCGACGTGGCGTCGCTGGAGCCGTATTCGCGCCACCTCTCCACCTACGCACTGAACGAGTTCTTCGTGCCGCCGCGCCACTTCGAGAGCTTCGTGCGCGAGATGGCGCTGATCCTGCGCAACCGCCACGTGGAGGCGGTGAACGTCTCGATCCGCCACAGCCCGGCCGACACCTTGTCGCTGCTGCCATGGGCGCATGAGGAGGTGTTCTCCTTCGTGCTGTTCTACAAGCAGCGCAGCAGCGCTGACGCCCAGCGCGCGGTGGGTTCGTGGACGCGCGAGCTGATCGACGCGACGCTGCGCAACGAGGGGCGCTACTACCTGCCCTACCAGCTGCATGCGACGAAGGAGCAGTTTGAGCGTGCCTACCCCGAGGTGGCGCGGCTGCGTCAGCTCAAGCGCGAGGTCGATCCGCAGGGGCGCTTCAGCAACGAGCTGTGGCGCAAGTATTTGTAGGGTGGGCTTCAGCCCACCATCAGCGGATCGGCAAGAACAGTCGGGCGAGACCACGCACGCTGACGAGGTTGCCCGGATTGTTCGTCTCGTTGAGCACGCCGCTCATGCGCCTCAAGATGCGCTCGCTCTTCTTCGCGCGCCAGATCAGCAGGTCGGCGAGCCACGGGTGGTTGTTGACGCGGTTGGCGCGCTCGTAGAGGTCGAAGCGCGGCTTCAGCGCCAGCAGCGAAGCCTCGTAGCGGCGGCGCACTGCCTCGTCGTCGAGCTGCAGGCGGCGGCCATCGATCAGCGCGCGCGCGGCCAGCATGCCGGTCTCCATCGCCTTGCCGATGCCTTCGCCGGTGAATGCGTAGGTGCTGCCTGCGGCCTCGCCGGTGACCAGCAGCCCGGGCCGCGAATACTGCGCGCCTTCGAGCGAGCAGCGCAGCGGCGCACCCTTGAGCTCGCCGAGCGGCGCGCCGCTGCGCATCAGCTCGCCGGCCGGCGCATGGATCTGCGTGAAGGCGCTGAACATCTCGCGCAGGTTCACGTCCTGCATCGTGCGTCGGCCGTCGTCACCCGTCCTGCTGTGACTGTGCGCGAGGCCGACGCCGATGTTGAACACGCCATCGCGGCACGGAAAGATCCAGCCGTAGCCGCGCTTCAGACGCTTGTGCCATACCACTTCCAGCTCGGTGATGCGGCCGACCATCGCATGGTTCTTCACATAGCCGCGCAGCGCGATGCCGCTGGGGGTATGGCGCTCGCACATGCCAGCGGCGATCAGCGCCTGCGGCACCGCGCCGGTCGCCAGCACCACGCTGCGGCAGCGCAGCTCGCGCAAGCCTCCGTCGATCTTCAGCCGCGCACCGACGACCTGGCCGCTCTCTTCGACGACGCCGTCGAAGCGCGCCGGCATCAGCGGCCGCGCCCCGGCATTCACCGCCGCCTGGCACAGGATGTGATCGAGCTCGCGGCGCGGCAGCACCGCCAGCGCGCCCGGCACATCGATGCGGCCACCGCGCGGCCCGATGCAGCCGACGTGGCGCGCCCGCTGCGCGCGTGCCATCACCTGGTCGAGCACGCCCAGGCGGGCGAGTGCCGCATGCGCATCGGGAATCAGCCCGTCGCCGCAGACCTTGTCGCGCGGGAACACGTGCTGATCGACGAGCAGCACATCGAAGCCCTCGCGCGCCAGCAGCTGCGCACAGGCGCTGCCCGCCGGGCCGGCGCCGACGACGAGCACGTCGCAAGCGATGGGAGATGCGGCGGGGGGCGATGCGGACATGGGCGAAGGGGGCAGCGGAACTGCCGCCGATTGTAGGGAAGGGGCCGTGAGGCTAGCGCCGCCAGCCGCGCTCGCGCGCGACCTTTTCCCCGGCAGCGTCGAGCGCGTTGCCGAAGATGCGCTCGTCCACTGCGCGCAGCACCTCGGGCGGCGTCTCGCTACCGGCTTGGCGGTAGGTGGGCGCCGCAGTGTCGATGGGGGGCACGCTGACCATCTCCAGGCGCCAAACACCGTCGGCGTGGCAGGAGAGCCCGGCCAGCGCGCTCGGCGATTGCATGGAGAAGCTGCGGCAGTAGTTGCCCTGCCGCGCGACGAAGCTCAGGCCCACGCGCACACCGTCGGCGGCGGGTTCGCCGCTCACGCGCTCGTTCAGCGCTTGCGCCAGCGCGCCACGCGCCACCAGGCGCCCGTCGACGGTATCGAACGGCCCGGCGGGCGCGCGCAGGCTCACGCCGATGGCCACGCCGAACATCGCGCAGGCGGCCATCGCCAACGCCTGCGGCGCCGCGAGTGGGCGCAGCCACTGCAGCAGGCGCTCGAACAGCGACGGGGTGAGCGTCGGCGCGCTTCGCGGCGTGGGCGGCGCGCCAGCCAGCGCCTGCTGCAGCCGCGCCGGCACCGGCTCGTCGAGCACCGCGTCGTAGCTCTCGCGCAGCAACCCGCGCAGCCGCTGCTGGCGCGCCACGCGTGCCGCCAGTTCGCTGTCGCTGGCCAAGGCCTGCTCGAACACCGCACGCCGGCTCGCATCGAGCTCGCCATCGACATAGGCCATCACCGCTTCATCATCGAAGCTCATGTCTGCCTCCTGCGGGCTGCGCCTCCAGCACCGACTGCAGGGTCTCGCGGGCACGCGCCAGCCGGCTCGTCAAGGTACCGATCGGAATCTCCAGCACCTCGGCCGCTTCCTTGTACGGCAAGCCTTCGACGAGCACCAGCCCCACGGCGAGGCGCTGGTCTTCGTTCAGCCGCTGCATCGCCTGCTGCAGCGCCATGCGCTCCACATGCCGCTCCATCGGCGTATCGCCGACCAGCGCGCCGGCCTCCTCGGGCTCGAGCACGTCGGCGCGCCGCGCACGGGCGCGCACTTCGTCGATCCAGGCGTTCTTCATGATGCGAAACAGCCAGCTGTCCAGTCGCGTACCGGGTTGCCACTGGTCGAGATGCACGAGCGCGCGCTCGACCGCCGTCTGCACGAGGTCGTCGGCATCTTCGCGATGGCGCGTGACGGTGCGCGCAAAGCGCCGCAACCGGGGCAGCAACCTCGCAAGCTCCTCACGGGCTTCTTCCGACGCACTCATGGGATGATGGATGAACGATGCGGCGAGGGATTTTCTTCCATGACTGCGTCGTTGATCGCGTTATGTACCGTTTGTCTCTCAAGGAAACGCCGGGCCGCTCCCAAGTTGCCTTGACCCCCTCGGGGGGCCTGACGCGAAGCGGCAGGTTTGGGGGCGCTTTGTCGCGGGCCTTGCTGGGCACCGCGCTGTTGCTGGCGGCTGTCGGCGTGCAGGCGCAGCTGCGGCTGCCGTCGCTGCCTTCACTGCCGAGCCTGCCCAGCGTACCGCCGCCGGTGCTGCGCAGCGTGGACAGCACGCTGGCCCCGGCCGACCTGAGCGGTCTGCGCCGTCGCAGCATCGACCAGTTGCTCAGCCGCCATGCGCGCGAGCTGGAGCGCGACCCCGCCGGCGAGCCGGTGCTGCGCGGCGAGCTGCTGGCCGTGCCGTCGTCGGCCGCCGCGCGCGACGCACTCTCCGCCGCCGGCTTCACCATCGTGCGCGAACAGGTGCTCG
>VBDL01000130.1:0-6494 GCA_005884255.1 Betaproteobacteria bacterium
ACCTGCACCGCGGTCAGCGCCTCCATCTCGACGCCGGTGCGGCCCAGCGTCTCCACCTGCGCAGTGCAGCGCACCAGCGAGGCATCACGATCGAGCTCGAACTCCACCGCCACCTTGGTGATCGGCAGCGGGTGGCACAGCGGCACGAGATCGGCGGTGCGCTTGGCCCCCTGGATCGCCGCGATGCGTGCGATGCCGATCACGTCGCCCTTCTTCGCGCTGCCGCTTTCGATCAGCGCCAGCGTGGCCGGCAGCATGCGGATGCAGCCGCTGGCGCGCGCGACGCGGTGCGTCACGTCCTTGGCCGACACGTCGACCATGTGGGCCTGGCCTTGGTCGTCGAAGTGCGTCAGCGGTGGTGGGGTCATGCAGAAATGTTCGGCAATGTAGCGGTGTCATCATAGCGAGCGTGAAGCTGTCCCGACTCCGTTACACGGCGCTCGCACTGGCGCTGTTCGCGCTCGGTGCGCCGTCGCCGAGCATCCAGGCGCAGGTCAACCTGCCATCGCTCGGCGACAGTGCCGGCGAGGGCTTCGGCATCGGCACCGAGCGCAAGCTGGGCGACCAGATCATGGCCGACATCCGGCGCGATCCGGACTACCTCGACGACCCGCTGCTGCTCGAGTACCTGCAATCGATCTGGCAGCCGCTGGTGGCCGCGTCGCGCAAGCGCGGCAACATCGACGATGACATGGAGTCGCGCTTCGCGTGGGAGCCCTTCCTCGTGCGCGACCGCAGCGTCAACGCCTTCGCGCTGCCCGGCGGCTTCGTCGGCGTGCACCTGGGCCTCATTTCGATCACCGCGTCGCGCGACGAGCTGGCCTCGGTGCTGGCGCACGAGATGTCGCACGTCACGCAGCGCCACATCGCGCGCAGCATCGCCACCTCGTCGCGGCAGTCGCTGGTCGGCCTGGCGGCGATGATCCTCGGCGCCATCGCGGCCAGCCGCAGCACGCACACCGATGCGCTGCAGGCGGTGGTGGTCGGCAGCCAGGCGGCGATGGCGCAGGGGCAACTGAACTTCTCGCGCGACAACGAGCGCGAGGCCGATCGCGTCGGCTTCGGCGTGCTCGTCGACGCCGGCTTCGCGCCCAGCGGCATGGCCGCGATGTTCGCGAAGCTCGACAGCGCATCGCGGCTGAACGATGGCGGCGGCTTCCCCTACCTGCGCTCGCACCCGCTGACCAGCGAGCGCATCGGCGATGCGCAGCTGCGCGCACACAACATGCCGGCACCGCCCGTCAGCGGCGGTGTGCTCGAGCATGCGCTGGCGCAGGCCCGCGCGCGCGTGCTGATGAATCCCGAGGTGGTCAATCTGCGGCGGCTGCAGGCGCTGGATGACGGCGTGCCCGCCGGCGCCTCGCCGAGCGAGCGGCTGATCGCGCTGTCCACCAGCGCGCTGGCCTCGGAGCGCCTGCGCGACTGGGACCGTGCCGAGCGCGCCACGCGGCGCGCGCTGGAGTTGGTTCATGGCCATCCGAGCGGCGACGCGCGCGCCGAGCGAGCGCTGCGCGTGAGCTTGGCGCAGATGGCGCTCGAGCGGGGCGACGCCGCCATGGCGGCGCGCGAGCTGGCGCCGTTGTCTGCCGATGGCGGGCGGCCGCTGCTGCTGCTGCGCGGTCAGCTCGCGCTCGCCGGCACCGACGCATCGGCGCAGCGCAGCAGCGCCGATGCGCTGCAGACCTGGGTCGCGCTGCATCCGCTCGATAGCCTCGCGTGGGGCACGCTGGCGCAGACCTGGGATCGCCTCGGCTTCAAGCTGCGCGCACTGCGCGCCGAGGCCGAGGTGCGCATCGCACTGGGCGATCTGGCGGGCGCGGTGGATCGCCTGCGCGCCGGCCAGCAGCTCGTTCGCCGCGGCGGCGGCAATGCCGATTTCGTCGAGTCGTCGGTGATCGATGCGCGCCTGCGCAGCATCGAAGCGCAGCGGCGCGAGCAGGCCAAGGAACTGGCGCGCGGTGGCGGCGGCGATCGCTAGTCGCGGTTGAGTTTGTAGGGTGGGCTTCAGCCCACCGAGCGATGGTGGGCTGAAGCCCACCCTACGGCTCTCATCAATCGCGGTTGTCGAACAGGCGCTCCATGGCCACGTCGATGACCATGCCGCACAGGCTGTAGATCAACGAGCCGATCAGTGCCGCGCCGAAGCCGGCGACGCCGAAGCCCTCGCCGAGCACGCTCGCCGCGGCCCAGAACATCAGCGCGTTGATGACGAAGAGGAACAAGCCCAGCGTGAGCAGCGTGACGGGCAGCGTGAGCAGCACCAAGAGCGGCCTCACCAGCGTGTTGAACAGGCCCAGCACCAGCGCCGCAAGCATCGCCGAGCCGAAGCTCTTGACGGTGACGCCGGGGTAGAGCTGCGCCACCAGCAGCAGCGCGGCGGCGAGCAGGAACCAGCGGACGATGAGCTTCATGGCGCGTGAGGATACACAGCGCGAGTGCCCTCGATGACGCCGAACTGATGTCACGCAGCGACATTCGGGCGTTTTCCCTCGACAGAATGCGCCTTTCACGAGGGTGAAACGCTTCTCAACCCTCTGGGAGCGAAGTACCATTCGCGTCGCAGGGTGCCAGCGAGAAACGAGAGTTCATGCGGCTCTCACCCGGACCCGGCACATCAACCACTCACTTGATGGAGAGATTCCAAATGGCAACTGCGAAGAAGGCTCCCGCCAAAAAAGCGGCAGCGAAGAAGGCCCCCGCCAAAAAGGCGGCGGCCAAGGCACCGGCCAAGAAGGCCGCGCCGGCGAAGAAGGCGGCCCCGGCCAAGAAGGCCGCGGCGAAGAAGGCCCCCGCGAAGAAGGCCGCACCCGCCAAGAAGCGCACTCCCAATCCCGCCTTCATGAAGGCGATGACCCCGAGCCCGCAGCTGGCCGCCGTGATCGGCGACAAGCCGGTGCCGCGCACCGAGGTCACCAAGAAGGTGTGGGAGTACATCAAGAAGAATGGCCTGCAGGACAAGGCCAAGAAGACGATGATCAACGCCGACGCCAAGCTGAAGGAGATCTTCAAGAAGGCGCAGGTGTCGATGTTCGAGATGACCAAGCTGATCAACAGCCACCTGAGCTGATCGATCGGCGGGTTCTCCCGTCTACCCAAGGGCCGGTGCAGTGCACCGGCCTTTTTACTTGTCCAGCCGTTCGGTGAGTGCGCGCCGATCGGATCAGCGCCGCAGGCGCCGCTCGACGAAGTCCAGCCGATCCTGGCCCCAGAAGATCTCGCCGTCGATCACGTAGCTCGGCGCGCCGAACACGCCGGCCTCGATGGCTTGCTGCGTGTCGATCTCGTAGCGCTCGTGCGCAGCCTGCGAGTGCGCATCGTCCAGGCGCGCGGCGGGCAGGCTCTGCTCGGCGAGCAGGCTGGCCAGCGTCGCCTCATCCGCGATGTTGCGCTGCTCCACCCACACCGCGCGCATCACAGCGCCGGCGATGCTCATGGCAGCCTCACTGCCGTCCTTCATGTCGACCGCGATGATCAGCCGCGCCGCATCGTCGCCGGACACCGGGAAGTAGTGCGGCTGCAGATTCAGCGGCACGTCGAGCCACCGGCTGAAGCGCTGCAGCTCTTGCAGCCGATAGGCCTGGCGCTGCGGCGCGCGCTTCGACAAGGGCAGGCCCCCGGACACCGGGAACACCTTGCCGCCCAGATCCACCGGCAGCACGCGGATGCTCGCGCCGGCGTTGCGCGCGATGTCGCGGAAGCGCTGGTGGCCGAGGTAGGTCCACGGCGATTGCGGGGCGAAGTAGTAGTCGATCGTGGGGCTCACCGCGGACTCCTTGGGCTGGTGTGCGCGCGAGTCTAGCGAGCGCAGTCACCCCTCGTCTGCGTGGGCTCTCTCCCCCATCCACGGCATGGCAGCCGCCTGGTGCGACGCGAACAATCGCGGCACGGAGGTCGAGGAACATGACAGCGTGGTTGGGAGGGGCGGCGGTGGCCGTCGCGATGATGGGCTGGATGCTGCCGGCGCAGGCAGCGGCAGTCGCCACCGAGCGGCTGCCGAGCTGCAGCTGGGACCGGCCCGGCCATGACGCGTTCACCGGCGACGTCGTCGCCGCGCTCGACCGCTACACCGACATTCCGCCCGACGTGCGCCAGCGCCTGCAGCAGCGCATGGCTCTGCGCCAGTACGACGACCTGGTGAGCATCCGCCGCGACAGCATCGAAGGCCGCCATCGCTACGACCCGCACATCCACGACATGCACTTCGGCGAGCGCCGCGTGTGCGGCGAGGTCAGCCGCGCAGCGTGGAGCGCACAGGTGCAGGAGCGCGGGCTGGTCTATTGCGACAGCGGGCAGTGCATCCTCGTGCCCACCGTGTGCCGCAACGTCAGCCGCATCGCGCGGCAGCCCGACGCCGGGAGCAGCACGCACGCCGCGGCAGACGGTGGCGCCGGCGGTCCGGTGACGCCTCTCGTGTTCGATCCGCCCGCGGCCGGTTCGCCAGAAGTGGCCGGCGACGGGCCGAGCTTCGACGAAGGCGTGCATGGCACGCCGGGCTCGGCGCCCATGATGGCGACGGGAACGAGCTGGCAGGCGACCCCACCCGTGCCCGCGGTGCCACAGGGGCCGGCAAAGCACATCGACACGCCGCCGCCGTTCGTGCCGCAGCCGCCTGTGCATCTGCCGCCGGCGCCGACGATACCGGTGCCGGAGCCGGCGTCGTGGGCACTGCTCGCCGTGGGCCTGGCCGCGCTCGCCGCCCTTCAGCGGCGAGCGAGCTGCAACACCCAGAAGCGCTCGTAGCCGTAGGGGGTGTTCATTCCAGCAGCGGCTTCAGATGCCGCCCGGTGTGGCTGGCCTCATGCGCCGCCACGTCCTCCGGCGTGCCCGTGACCACCACGGTGCCACCGCCGGCGCCGCCCTCGGGGCCCATGTCGATCAGCCAGTCGGCTGTCTTGATGACATCGAGGTTGTGCTCGATGACGACGATGGTGTTGCCCGCATCGCGCAGCTGGTGCAGCACGCGCAGCAGCAGCCCGATGTCGTGGAAGTGCAGCCCGGTGGTCGGCTCGTCGAGGATGTACAGCGTGCGGCCGGTGTCGCGCTTGCTCAGCTCCAGCGCGAGCTTCACGCGCTGCGCCTCGCCGCCGGACAGCGTGGTCGCGCTCTGCCCGAGCTGGATGTAGCCCAGGCCCACGTCGAGCAGCGTCTGCAGCTTGCGCGCGATGCTCGGCACGGCGCTGAAGAAGGCGTGCGCCTCCTCCACCGTCATGTCCAGCACCTGCGTGATGTTCTTGCCCTTGTAGAGCACCTCCAGCGTCTCGCGGTTGTAGCGCGCGCTGTGGCACACGTCGCAGGGCACGTAGACGTCGGGCAGGAAATGCATCTCCACCTTCAGCACGCCGTCGCCCTGGCACGATTCGCACGCCGGCACCTCGGCGAACAGCTCGCGGATCGGCGTGAAGAGGCCGGTGTAGGTGGCCGGGTTGGAGCGCGGCGTGCGCCCGATCGGGCTCTGGTCGACGTTGATCACCTTGTCGAAGGCATCGAGCCCTTCGATCTCGTCGTGCGGCGCCGGCTCGAGGTGGCTTTGATAGAGCTTGCGCGCCACCGCGGCGTACAGCGTGTCGTTGACCAGCGTGCTCTTGCCCGAGCCGGAGACGCCGGTGACGCAGGTGAAGAGGCCGACGGGGATCTCCGCGGTCACGCCCTGCAGGTTGTTGCCGCGCGCATTGACGATCTTCAGCTGCAGCGGGTCGGTGCTCTCGGTGAGCGTGCGCCGCCGCGCCGGCAGCTCGACGCGCAACTTGTGCGCGAGGTACTGGCCGGTCAGCGATTCGTCGCTGGCCGCCACTTCGCCTGGCGTGCCCTGCGCGATCACGCGGCCGCCGTGCACGCCGGCGCCCAGCCCCATGTCGACCACGTGGTCCGCGGCGCGGATCATGTCCTCGTCGTGCTCGACGACGAGCACCGAGTTTCATTGTCGCGCTGGTGCAGGCCGATGCTCGGCTCGTCGAGCACGTACATCACGCCGGTCAGGCCCGAGCCGATCTGGGAGGCCAAGCGGATGCGCTGCGCCTCGCCGCCGGAGAGCGTGTCGGCACTGCGGTCGAGGCTGAGGTAGTTCAGCCCCACGTCGTTCAAGAACTTCAGCCGCGAGCGGATCTCGCGCACCACCTTGTCGGCGATCTCGGCCTTCGCGCCCTTGAGCTTCAGCGCCTCGAAGTAGGCCAGGCAGTCGGCCAGCGTCGCGTGCTCGATCTGGTAGATCGCCTGGCCGCGCGCTTCGCTCACCGCATCCTGCAAAAACACGAAGCGCGCCTCGCGCCGCATGCGCGTGCCGTGGCAGTCGGGGCAGGGCTTGGCGCTCTGGTAGCGCACCAGGTCCTCGCGCACCGCGGCCGAATCGGTCTCGCGAAAGCGCCGTTCGAAGTTGGGCAGGATGCCTTCGAACGGATGTGAGCGCTTGACGACGCGTGCCTTGCCCTTGGCGCTCTCGGCCTGGTAGACGAACTCGATGTCCTGCGTGCCCGAGCCATAGAGCAGCACCTGGCGCG
>VBDL01000130.1:6709-13305 GCA_005884255.1 Betaproteobacteria bacterium
CGAGCTCGGGGATCGAGTAGCTGCAGATCGGGCAGGCGAACTTGCTGCTGAACAAGTGCTCCTTGCCGCCGTCCATCTCCAGCGCGATGGCGCGGCCGTCGGCGATGCGCAGCGCGGCCTCGAAGCTCTCGGCCACGCGCTGCTTCACGTCAGACCGCGTCTTCAGCCGGTCGACGACGACATCGATGTCGTGCTTCTCGGTCTTCTTCAGCTTGGGCAGCTCGTCGAACTCGTGCACCGTGCCGTCGACGCGAAAGCGCACATAGCCTTGCGCCTGCATGTCGGCGAAGAGCTCGGCGAACTCGCCCTTGCGGTCGCGTACCACCGGCGCCAGCACCATCAGCCGCGTGTCCTCGGGCAGGCCGAGCACCGCGTCGACCATCTGGCCGACGCTTTGCGCATCCAACGGCAGGTCGTGGTCGGGGCAATATGGCGTGCCGGCGCGTGCATACAGCAGGCGCAGGTAGTCGTGGATCTCGGTGATGGTGCCGACGGTCGAGCGCGGGTTGTGGCTGGTCGCCTTCTGCTCGATGCTGATCGCCGGCGACAGCCCTTCGATCACGTCGACATCGGGCTTGTCCATCAGCTGCAGGAACTGCCGCGCATAGGCCGACAGGCTCTCGACATAGCGGCGCTGCCCTTCGGCATACAGCGTGTCGAAGGCGAGGCTGGACTTGCCCGAGCCGGACAGCCCGGTGATGACCACCAGCCGCTCGCGCGGCAGGTCGAGATCGATGTTCTTCAGGTTGTGCGTGCGCGCCCCGCGCACGCGGATGGCGGGAGTCTCTGGCGGCAGCTCGGAGCGGGGCATCGATGGGTCGGCGAAAGGCAACCGGCCATGATACCGAGACAGGCTACCGGTGCCTGGCCATCTGACTGCGGAAGAGCTCAGGAATGGAGACCTCGCGCGGGCCGGGAATCAACTCGAATGCCTCGCCGGTGCCGATCGAGCCTGGTTCGCGCACCGCGAGATAGAACCCGCAGTAGCCGGCCTGAGCCATCAGCTTGGCCGCCTGCGCGAAACCCATCGCGGCATTGAACTTGTAGCAAGGCTGGCGCGGCGCCGAGACGCTCAGGGAGCACTGCGGAAAGCGCAGCACGTCGCCGACCCAGACCTGGCTCTCCAGCAGGCCGGCCAGCGTCAGGTTCTCGCCCATCGTGCCGGGGGCGAGCGGCTCGTCCCACAGCGTGACGCGGGCCTGCGCGCGCACCGTCTGCCAGAACGCGAAGTGCTCGCTCGGGTAGGCGTACAGCGCCTGCGCCAGCCCGCCATGCACCGACAGGTCGGCCTGCTCGTCGCCGGCCAGCCCGAGCGCGCGCACGTCGACGCGGCCGGGCGCCGGAGTCTTGGCGATCGCGCTGCGCGTGGTCCGCCCGCCGATCTCGACCTCGCGCGCAATGCCGGTGTTGACGCTGAGCAACTGCATCGTGGGCCCCTACAGCGCGGCGCGCACGCCGGGACCGGCGATCGCCGCTTGGCCGCGCGGGCCGGCGAGCCAGGTGACGAACAGCTTGCCCGACGGATGCTGCCGGCGGAACGCGCGCAGCACCTGGGCATTCAGTTGCAGCCGCGGGTCGCCCTGCACCAGCGCCGCCATGCCCGGCGCGCCGCCGGCCGCCCAGCGCGTGCGGTCGGTCAGCACATAGCGGCGCTCGCGTGCGGCCAGCGCCAGCTCGTCGCTCTCAGCCGGTTGCATCGGGCGAAACCATGGCGCCGCCGGCGCGACACGCGCGGCCCGCCACAGCGATTGCTCCAGCAGGTGCGTGCCGCTGCCGCCGCTGTGGCCGAGAAAGGGAATCGAGCCGGCAGCCAGCAGCGCCAGCGCTGCACTCGCATCGCTGGTGCCGCGCAGCTTGGCCGGATCGCCGGCCTTGCCCTGCACCGGCCCGGCGATGAGGAATTCCACTTGCGCCACCGCATGGCGATCGTGGGCGAGGCCCTGCTGTTCCAGCCGTGCTTCGATGTCGGGGGCGAGCGTCACCGACGCATCGAGCTCGCCGGCCTCGAGCGCATCGAGCAGCCCGGCACTGGCGCCGGGCACCCAATGCAGCGCGAGCCCGGAGTGCGCAAAGAACCCCTTTTCGATGCGAGTGCCTACACCGCTGCGCACGAGCAGCTGGTCGATGCCGACCCGCAGGGGGTCGTTGCGGCGTGCTGATGTGGCGTGGCCGAACGGGGCCAGCGCCGCGGCGGCCAGGGCCAGGCTCAAGTGGCGTCGCTTCATCGGGCGATCTTAGCCATGGCCGCCCCGTGAAAATTCCACGGCATCCCGTCATTCCACATCTGCATGAACCCGTACGGATGGGTGGTTACGGCGCCATTACACTGCGCGCGACAATGAGCACCGGGTATGTCGGGTGTCGCGCGGCGTGCAGACGCTGAAATCGACTGTAACGAGCCGCGCATGCTGCCTGCTCCTTGTCGGCAGTGCAATTGGGCAAGCCCCGTGGACGATCCGGGACGGTTTACGAGGCTCGCCCAATTCGCATTGAGCGAAAACGGTTTCGAACCTTGAACTCTGGAGCTGCCATGAACCGTCCCGCTATGGAGGGCTTGCGCTTGAACGTGCCCGCCTATGTGCAACATGCCCGCCTGATCTCCTGGGTCGCCGAGATCGCCGCGCTCACCGAGGCCGCCGAGGTCTGCTGGTGCGACGGCAGCGACGACGAATACAAGCGCCTGTGCGCGCAGCTGGTGAAAGCCGGCACCTTCAAGAAGCTCAACCCCGAGCTGCGCCCGAGCAGCTACCTCGCGTGGAGCGACCCGAGCGACGTGGCGCGCGTCGAGGACCGCACCTTCATCTGCAGCCAGAAGAAGGAAGACGCCGGCCCGACCAACAACTGGATGGACCCGGCCGAGATGCGCGCGCTGCTGCAGACCGGCGACAAGGCCCTGTTCCGCGGCGCCATGCGCGGCCGCACCCTCTACGTCGTGCCGTTCTCGATGGGGCCGCTGGGCTCGCACATCGCGCACATCGGCGTGGAGCTCTCCGACAGCCCCTACGTGGCGGTGAACATGCGCACGATGACGCGCATGGGCCGCGCGGTGCTCGACGTGCTCGGCGCCGACGGCGACTTCGTGCCCTGCGTGCACACGGTGGGCGCGCCGCTGCAGCCCGGCCAGAAGGACGTGGCCTGGCCGTGCAACCAGACCAAGTACATCGTCCAGTATCCCGAGACGCGCGAGATCTGGAGCTACGGCTCCGGCTACGGCGGCAACGCGCTGCTGGGCAAGAAGTGCTTCGCGCTGCGCATCGCCAGCACGATGGGCCGCGGCCAGGGCTGGCTGGCCGAGCACATGCTGATCCTCGGCGTGACCAACCCGCAGGGCCGCAAGTACCACGTCGCGGCCGCCTTCCCCAGCTCCTGCGGCAAGACCAACTTCTCGATGCTGGTGCCGCCCCAGGGCTTCGAGGGCTGGAAGGTCACGACCATCGGCGACGACATCGCGTGGCTGAAGCCGGGCGCCGACGGGCGCCTCTATGCCATCAATCCGGAAGCCGGCTACTTCGGCGTGGCGCCGGGCACGAACTACAAGACAAATCCGAACTGCATGGATTCGCTGAAGAGCGACGTCATCTTCACCAACGTCGCGCTCACCGACGATGGCGACGTCTGGTGGGAAGGCATGACCGATACGCCGCCCGCGCACCTCATCGACTGGCAAGGCAATGACTGGACGCCGGCGATCGCGCAGGCCAATGCCGTGAACGGCAAGCCGCGGCCCGCCGCGCACCCCAATTCGCGCTTCACGGTGGCCGCCACCAACAACCCGGTGCTCGATGCCGAGTGGGACAACCCGCAAGGCGTGGCCATCGATGCCTTCATCTTCGGCGGCCGCCGCTCGACCACCGTGCCGCTGGTCACCGAGGCGCGCGACTGGACCGAGGGCGTCTACATGGCCGCGACGATGGGCTCCGAGACCACGGCCGCAGCGGCCGGCGCGCAGGGCGTGGTGCGCCGCGATCCGTTCGCGATGCTGCCCTTCTGCGGCTACAACATGAGCGACTACTTCCAGCACTGGCTCGACATGGGCGCCAAGCTGCAGACCGGCGGCGCGGTGTTGCCGAAGATCTACTGCGTCAACTGGTTCCGCAAGGGCGCCGACGGAAAGTTCGTCTGGCCGGGCTATGGCGAGAACATGCGCGTGCTGCAGTGGATGCTCGAGCGCATCGAGGGCCGCGGCCAGGGCGACGACAACGCCTTCGGCATCAGCCCGCGCTATGAGGACCTGCGCTGGGACGGCCTGCCTTTCACGCGCGAGCAGTTCGCCAGCGTGATCGGCGTCGACGGCGCGGCCTGGGTCGAGGAGCTCAAGCTGCACGACGAGTTGTTCGCGCAGCTGGCGTATCACCTGCCAACGGACCTGTCGCAAGTGAAGACGCGCATCGAGGAGCGGCTGAGCAAGTAGCATCCGCCGGATGCGATTGCAGTTCCTCTCCGACCTGCACCTCGAAAGCGAGAGCTTCGACGCCGAACCCGCACCCGGCGCCGAGGCACTGGTGCTGGGCGGCGACATCGACACGAGCTGGGACGCGCTCTCGCGCTTTCGCGGCTGGCCGGTGCCGGTGCTGATGGTCGCCGGCAACCACGAGTTCGACGGCCGCGACATCGAGCTCACGTGGGAGCCGCTGCGCGAGCGCTGCGCCGCGCTCGGCATCGACCTGCTGGAGCAGGACGAGCGCGTGCTCACCGATGCCGCCGGCCGGCGCATCCGCGTGCTCGGCACCATCCGCTGGTGCGACTTCGATCTCTTCGGCCCCGCGAAGCGCGAGCGCTGCCTGCGTGCCGGCGGCTACTTCGCGCGCGTGATGCGCTCGCGCATCGAGGGCCGCGAGTTCGACGCCGAAGCGGTGCGCGAAGAAGGCCTGGCCTGCCGCGCCTGGCTCGAAGACCATTTGCGCGCGCCGCGCGACGACTGCGACGCGACACTGGTGATCACGCATTTCGCACCGAGCCTGCGCAGCGCCGATCCGCGCTTCGGCGCGCAGCCCGGCACCGCGAGCTTCTGCAATGCCGACGACGACCTGCTGCCGCTGGCCGATGTCTGGCTGCATGGCCATCTGCATTGCAGGCATGACTATCTCGCTGGCAATACCCGCGTCGTGTGCCAGGCGCGCGGCCTTCAGGCCAAGGGCGAGACAGAAGGCTTCGACCCGTTCAAACTGATCGACGTCTGTCGCCGCCGACGGCAGCGCCTTCACCAAGCGCATGCTGGCCTACCTCGCCGCGCATGACGAATGGCTCGGTGCGCATCATCAGTACACGGTGGTCCACGTGGTGCGTGAGCTGCCGTCGCGCGCCGCGGCGGCGCTGGAGAAGGACGTCGTCAAGGGCTACTACGCCGACGAGGCCGAGAAGGTGTTCAAGCCGATCCGCACCTTCTTCGCCAAGCAAGGCCTCGCCGCCGAGTTCACCGCCAAGGTCGGGCACGCCGGCGAGCACATCGCCGCGCTGGCCGACAAGGGCGGGTTCGACCTGCTGGTGATGGGCTCACATGGCCATGGCGCGCTCGCCGGCCTGGTGCTCGGCTCGATCATCACGCAGGTGCTCAGCCGCTGCGAAACGCCGGTGCTGATCGTTCGCTGACACATGGCCTCCCGGCGAGCGACCCGCCAGCGCGTGCACCGCGGCGTGCCGGGCGTGCTCGCCACGCTCACCGACAGCGCGCAGGCCTTCCCGCGCCATACGCACGACAGCTATGGCGTCGGCATCGTGCGCCGCGGCGCGCAGCGCTCATGGAGCGGAGCCGGCACCGTCGAGGCGGGGCCGGGCGACGTGATCATGGTCAACCCGGGCGAGGTTCACGACGGCACGCCGCTCGACGAGCGCGGTCGCTGCTGGCAGATGCTCTACCTCGATCCGCTGCTGGTGCGCGGCGACGCGGCCGAGCTCTCATCCACCCGCGGGGGCGAGCCGCTGTGGTGCCCGATCGCGCGCGACGTGCGGCTGGTGCCGCTGTTCGAGGCGTGCTTCGCCGCGGTGTGCGGCGGCGATCGGCTGGCGCAGGAGCAGGCGCAGGTCGCGCTCCTCGCGCACCTGCTGCTGCATCACGCCGGCTTGCGTGCGCCGCCTGCGCTGAGCCCGTCGATCGCGCGCGCCCGCCAACGCATCGACGACGATCCCGCCGCAAACCATCGGCTCGCCGACCTCGCGGCCGAGGCGGCGGCCAGCCGCTTCCAGTTGCTGCGCGCGTTCCAGCGCGAACTCGGGCTGACGCCGCATGCCTACGTGCTGCAGCGGCGCATCGCGCTCGCGCGGCGCCTGATCGCACAAGGCAGCGCATTGGCCGATGTGGCACACGGCGCCGGCTTCGCGGACCAGAGCCACATGACGCGCGCCTTCGTGCGCCACCTGGGCTATACGCCGGGCGCGTTCGCCGCGGGCTGAGCCGGCGGCGCTGCAATCGCGTTCAAGACCGCGCGTGCAGCGCCGGCTACGGTGCGTGCATGACCTCCCGCTCCTATGCCTACATCTACCTCACGCTCGCGATGCTCACCGTCGGCAGCACGGTGGTCGCGAGCCGCTTCATCGCGGCCGGCCTGCCGCCCTTCACCGCCACCGCGCTGCGCTTCGCCATCGCGCTGCCGATCTTC
>VBDL01000152.1 GCA_005884255.1 Betaproteobacteria bacterium
CAAGACGGTGGCCGGCTCGGGCGGCGTGTCGCCGGGGCCGACGGAGCTGGAAGGCGCCTACGCGTGGAACTGGGCGCGCACGATCTGGGCTGACATGCTGGCTTAGCCTTCACGCTTGGCCGACGATGGCGCCGGTGGTCGCCCATTCGTCGAACAAGGCCAGCGCCGCGGCACCGCTCATCGCATACGGATCGAGCGCCGCGGTCTCGGAGTACTTCAGCAGCAGCGCCGGGTTCAGGCGCGACATGTTGACCTGGCCCATGTACCAGCCGGCGAATCGGCGCTCACTGATCTCGTCGTAGCTCAGCAGCAGCGGTTCGCTGTGCCGCGCGTCGCGTTGCAAGCGCGCATACAGCCCGTTCACCGCCTCGCGGCTGCCTTCGAGCACCTGCAGGAACACGCCGCCGTTGCGGCACAGGCACAGCGCGCCGGTGATGCCGTGCTTCTGGTTGTTCGCCTTGGCCTGGCGCAGGATGGCCTCGAGCTCCTCGGGGTCCACCGCCTTCGCGGCGCGGCTGGCATAGAGCAGGCGTACCAGCATGGCGACCCTCTCAGCGCGCGTTGGTGCGGATCAAGGAGAGGAACTCGCGCCGCAGGTTGGCGTCCTTCAGGAACGCGCCGCGCATCACGCTGTTGGTCATCTGCGACTCGTCGTCCTTCACGCCGCGCCAATGCATGCAGAAGTGGTCGGCCTCCATCACAATGGCCAGGCCGTCGGGCTTGACGCGGTCTTGCAATTCGTCGGCCAGGATCTTCACGGCCTCTTCCTGGATCTGCGGCCGGCTCATGATCCAGTCGCAGATGCGCGCGTACTTGCTCAGCCCGATCAGGTTCGAGTGCTCGTTGGGCAGCACGCCGATCCAGATCTTGCCGAGGATGGGGCACAGGTGGTGCGAGCAGGCGCTGCGCACCTTCACCGGGCCGACGATCATCAGCTCGTTCAGCCGCTCGACGTTGGGGAACTCGGTGACCTTGGGGTGCGGCACATAGCGGCCGCGGAACACCTCGTCGATGAACATCTTGGCCACGCGCTGCGCGGTGTCGTTGGTGTTGTGGTCGCTGTCGGTGTCGATCACCAGCGCCTCCAGCACCTCCTGCATCTTCGCCTGCACCTCGGCGCGCAGCTCGGCCAGTTCGCCATCACGGATGTAGGCGGCGATGTTGTCGTTGGCGTGGTAGCGCTGGTCGGCGCCGACCAGCCGATAGCGGATGCGCTCGGACGCCGGCAGGCGTGCCAGGTCTTCCTCGGTGCGGAAGATGGGGGAGAGGGTTGGTCCAGGCATGGTGAGGCTCGCTTCGCGGAAAGGCCGCACAGGCCTGGGGATAGACTGCCTCGCAATGTCCTCTGCTTCTGCTTCCTCGTCGCTGCCGCTGGCGCAGCTGCTCGCGCACACCGCCGACGCGGTGCAGGGCGTGCGCGAAGGCCGCTCGCTGACCGACCTGCTGGCGCTCGTGCCCGCGCCGGCGCGCGCCGGCACGCAGGCGCTGAGCTTTCATGCGCTGCGCTGGCTGGGCGGCGCGATGGCCGTGCGTGCCAAGCTGGCGGCGAAGGCGCCGCCGCCGAACGTCGATGCCTTGCTCGTCACCGCGATCGCGCTGCTGTGGCCCGAGGGGCCGCCGCCCTATGCCGAGCACACGCTGGTGGATCAGGCGGTGACCACGGCACGCCAGCGCGCGCCGGCCAGCGCCGGCTTCGTCAATGCCGTGCTGCGCCGCTTCCTGCGTGAACGCGAGGCACTGGTCGCCGCGGTGCAGCCTCAGCCGCAGGCGGCCTTTCAGCATCCGCTGTGGTGGATCGAGCGCGTGCGCGCCGACTGGCCGCCTCACTGGCAGGCGCTGCTGCGCGGCGCGAACACCAAGCCGCCGATGGTGCTGCGGACCAACGCGCGCCGCCTCACCGCGCCGGCCTATGTCGAGCGGCTGGCGGCCCATGGCATCGCCGCCAGCATCATCGATCTGCCGGGCGGCGTGCGCATCGGGCCGACCCAGGCCGTGTGGCTGGCCGAGCCGCGGCCGGTGACGCAGTTGCCCGGGTTTGCCGAGGGGGAAGTGTCGGTGCAGGACGCAGCGGCGCAGCTGGCCGCTCCGCTGCTGGTGGGCAATGGGTTTCTGTCGGCCGGCGCGCGCGTGCTCGATGCCTGCGCGGCGCCCGGCGGCAAGACGGCGCACCTGCTGGAACTGGCCGACCTCGACCTGCTGGCGCTGGACAGCGACCCGCTGCGCCTGGCGCGCGTGCAGGACACGCTGAACCGCCTGCAGTTCAACGCGGAGCTGAAGGCCGCCGATGCACGCGACACCGCCCGCTGGTGGGACGGCCGGCCCTTCGACGCCATCTTGCTCGACGCGCCGTGCACCGCGTCGGGCATCGTGCGCCGCCATCCCGACGTGCGCTGGCTGCGCCGCGCCGACGACGTGGTGGCACTGTCGAAGGTGCAGGCCGAGCTGCTCGATGCCCTGTGGCCGCTGCTGAAACCGGGCGGCCGGCTGCTCTACGCCACCTGTTCGATCTTCAAGGTCGAGGGCCAGGCGCAGATCGACGCTTTTTTGCAACGCCAGCCGGGCGCAGTGCCCGCCACCGACCCGCCATCGCCCGGACACCTGCTGCCCCTGCCCGACAATGGGGCTGTCCGGTCGGCCGCCGGCCCCGCCCCCGCGGCGGTGCACGACGGCTTCTTCTACGCTCTGTTGCAAAAGCATTGATCCACCGTTGCTCCGCCTCGCGTCTGTCCATCGTCGTCGGCAAGGGCCCTGGCAGACCGTCGCCGGACTGCTTGCGCTGTGCTGGTTGCTGCTCGTTGGCGCTCCGGCGCGCGCCGATGTCGTCGAGCTGAGCAACCTCGCGGTCGCACGCGCCGAAGAGGGCGTGCTGCTGAGCTTCAACACCCGCTTCGAGCTGTCGCACACGGTCGAAGAGGCGCTGCACAAGGGCGTGCCGCTGCACTTCGTCGCCGAGGCCACGCTGTACCGCTCGCGCTGGTACTGGCGCGACCAGCGTGTCGCGCGCGCCATGCGCAGCTGGCGCCTGACCTACCAGCCGCTGACGCGCAGCTACCGCGTGGGCATCGGCGGCTTGAGCCAGAGCTTCGACAACCTGGCCGAGGCGATGTCGGTGCTGCGCGCCAGCTCGCGCTGGAAGATCGCTGAAGCAGCGCAGGTGGAAGACGATTCGCGCCACTACATCGAGTTCAGCTACCGGCTGGACACCACGCAGCTGCCGCGGCCGATGCAGATCGGCTTCGGCGCGCAGCCGGAGTGGACGCTCGCCGTCGAGCGCAACATCCGCGTCGACTGACAGCACAATGGCTGGGTTATGACCAAGTCCGCCCGCTGGGCCTGGCTCGTCTCGCTGATCGCCATCACCGGCGCCGGCGGGGTGCTGGTCTTCCTGCTGTCGATCGCGACCAACAACCGCGCGCTGTACGAGCGCCACTATGTGTGGCTGTTCTGGCTCAACGTCGCGGTGGCGCTGCTGCTCGGCGCGGTGATCGTGTTCGCCGCCGCGCGCCTCGTGATGCGTCGGCGCAAGGGCAAGTTCGGCAGTCGGCTGCTGCTCAAGCTGGCCGGCATCTTCGCCCTGGTCGGCGTGGTGCCCGGGGTCTTGATCTATACGGTGAGCTACCAGTTCGTCTCGCGCAGCATCGAGAGCTGGTTCGACGTGCGCGTCGAAGGCGCGCTCGATGCGGGCCTGAACCTCGGTCGCGCCACGCTCGATGCGATGGTGAGCGACCTGTCGGCGAAGACGCGGCTCGCTGCCGAGCGCCTGGGCGAATCGCGTGACCAGATCGGGCCGCTCGCGCTGGAGCGCCTGCGCGAGCAGTTGTCGGCGCGCGATGCCAGCGTGCTCGGCAACAATGGCCAGGTGCTGTTCAGCGCTGCCGGACGCGGTGACGCGCTGATGCCCGAGCGTGCGCCGGCGGCGATGCTGCGCCAGGTGCGCAGCGCGCGTGTGCTCAGCCAGCTCGAAGGGCTGGACGAAGAGAACCCGGCCGCCGCCGCCAGCCAGGCGCGCGTGCGCGCGCTGGCGTTGATCCCGAACAGCGAGCTGTCGCTGGCCGCCAGCGAAGACCGTTTCCTGATGGTGACGCAGGCCGTGCCGCCGGAGTTGGTGCGCAATGCGCTGGCGGTGCAGACCGCCTACCGCGAATACCAGCAGCGTGCGCTCGCCCACGAGGGCCTGCGCCGCATGTACATCGGCACCTTGACGCTGGCGCTGATCCTCGCGGTGTTCGGCGCGGTGCTGCTGGCCGTGACGCTGGGCAACCAGCTGGCGCGCCCGCTGCTGCTGCTGGCCGACGGCATGCGCCAGGTGGCCAAGGGCGACCTGCAGCCGAAGACCGTGCTCGCGTCGCGCGACGAGCTCTCGGGCCTCACGCGCAGCTTCGCCGACATGACGGCGCAGCTGGCCGATGCGCGCACGCAGGTGCAGCACAGCGTTGACCAGCTCGAGGCGGCGCGTACGCACCTGCAGACCATCCTCGACAACCTCACCGCCGGCGTCATCGTGTTCGACCACGAGCGGCGCATCGAGATCGTCAACCCCGGCGCGACGCGCATCCTGCGCTTGCCGCTGTCGGCGCACGTCGGCCATCGGCTCGACGAGGTCGGCGGCCTGCAGGACTTCGCGGCCACCGTCTGGCAGCGCTTCGAGCTGCACAAGTCGGCGCCCGAGGCGGGCGAACGCGACCACTGGCAGGACTCCTTCGAGCTGCAGGTGCCCTCGCGCGACGGCCGCGAGACCGCGATGCAGACGCTGCTGGTGCGCGGCGCGATGCTGCCCCAGGACGCGCGGCTGATGGTGTTCGACGACATCAGCGAGGTCGTGTCGGCACAGCGCTCGGCGGCATGGAGCGAAGTGGCGCGGCGGCTCGCGCACGAGATCAAGAACCCGCTGACGCCGATCCAGCTGTCGGCCGAGCGGCTGCAGCACAAGCTCGAGGCCAAGCTCGAAGGCGCCGACCAGGCGATGCTGGTGAAGTCGGTGGCCACCATCGTCACGCAGGTGCAGGCGATGAAGCAGCTGGTCAACGAGTTCCGCGACTATGCGCGCCTGCCGGCGGCCAAGCTGCAGGCGCTGGACCTGAACGCGCTGGTCGCCGAGGTGCTCGCGCTGTATGGCACGCAGCAGGAGCAGGGGCATCTCGCTGCCGAGCCGGGCGCCGGCCTGCCGGCGATCGAAGGCGATGCGACGCAGCTGCGCCAGGTGATCCACAACCTCGTGCAGAACGCGCTGCAGGCGATCGCGGAGACGGCCGACGGCCGCGTCGTGGTCCGCACCGAGGTCGCGCGCAACGAGCAAGGCCTGCCGCGCGCGGTGCGCCTGCACGTCATCGACAATGGCCCCGGCTTTGCCGAGAAGGTGCTCAAGCGGGCCTTCGAGCCCTATGTCACGACGAAGAGCAAAGGCACGGGCCTCGGGCTTGCAGTGGTGAAGAAGATCGCCGACGAGCATGCGGCGCGTGTGCGATTGGCCAACCTGCCGGGAGGGGGTGCAGGGGGGGGTGGACCCGAGTCGCCGCCGAAGGGTGCGCAAGTTTCGCTATCATTTTCAAAATTGGCATCCGCAGAAGGCCTTCCCGCACCGGCCGCCGGCGTCGAGGCGCAGGTGCATTGAAAGTTACATGGCAACCATTCTTGTCGTAGACGACGAACTGGGCATTCGCGCCCTGCTGTCGGAAATCCTCTCGGACGAAGGCCACACCGTCGAACTTGCAGAGGACGCGGCACAAGCCCGCGCCGTGCGCGAGCGCCTGCGCCCCGACCTCGTGCTGCTGGACATCTGGATGCCCGATGTCGACGGCATCAGCCTGCTGAAGGAGTGGGGCGCCACCGGCCTGCTCAGCATGCCGGTGATCATGATGAGCGGCCACGGCACCATCGACACCGCGGTGGAAGCCACCAAGTTCGGCGCGATGGCCTTCCTCGAAAAGCCCATCACCTTGCAGAAGCTGCTGCGCGCGGTGGAGCAGGGCCTGGTCAAGCCCGGCGGCCGCAATAACAGCGCGCCGGCGGCGGTGCCGTCACTGGCGCTGCACCAGCGCATCGCCGAGCCGGCACTGGCACTGGAAGGCGCGCTCATCGGCAGCGTGCCAACGCTGCTGCAGAGCCCCACCGTGCCGGCGCTGCTGGGCCCGCAATCGGAACAGAGCTTCGAGCTCGACCGCCCGCTGCGCGAAGCGCGCGACGCCTTCGAGAAGAGCTACTTCGAGTTCCACCTCGCCAAGGAAAACGGCAGCATGACGCGCGTGGCCGAGAAGACGGGGCTGGAGCGCACGCACCTGTACCGCAAGCTCAAGCAGCTGGGCGTCGACCTCACGCGCAACAAGCGCGGCGGCGCCGTGTAAAGCTCGGGCTATAATCGCCGGCTCTCGGCCTGGTAGCTCAGTTGGTAGAGCAGCGGATTGAAAATCCGCGTGTCGGTGGTTCGATTCCGCCCCAGGCCACCAAGATCGCAAGCCCTTGATTCCTAACGGATCAGGGGCTTTTTTCACGTCTAGGGGTGCGCTAATCCGCCGCAAAGTCCCGCCTGCACTTCGTGCAGCGCTTGGGCACGAGTACAAGCGGTCTTTGGGCACCCGCGATCCTCAGGCGGCCTGCGCGGACCCAGTCGCTCCCGCGAGTCATTCACAACCATCCATTCAATGCCGGTCTTCGCAAGGGTTGTCAGCCGACGCTGGGCTGCTAGCTCCATCAATGGCGCATCGCCCGAACCGGCAACCGCCGCCAGCCGCTCGCAGCGCACCGCATCGATCGGGTGGCCGGCGTCACGGAAGCGTTCGGCCGCCATTGCAAACCGCGATGCCGCCACGTGCGCACCTTCGCGGCGAGCGACGGCCATGTGACCGAGCACCTCGTCGTGCGCCGCATGCCAGGCCGGCAAGCGCATCACCACGTTCGCAAGATACGCGGTCTGGCCAGCGTACTCCTCTGCCAGGTCCAGCCGCCCGGCACGAGCCGCGGCAATGGCCGCTGGCACGGCAAACGTGATGCGGCAGCCGGGGCAGGTCTCGAGCGGGCCGTGCACGGCCTCGCGCGCATCCTCCAGTGCATGCAGCGCAGCGGCCGGGCTGCGTGCGAGCAAGATGCGCGTGCCGTAGATGCGGTCCAGCAGGTGGAAGCCGATGTCGGTCTGGCGCGCCAGGTCCAGCGCCTGGCCGATCAGGGCACGGGCGTCGTCGTGCCGACCGCGATGCATAGCCACTTCGGCCAGCCGCTGCGTCGCGAAAGCCTCGCCGGTGGCGCCGCCGATGGCATGGTGCAGGCGCACGCCCAGCGTCAGGTGCTCCTCGGCCGCTGACAAATCGCCGGCCAGCAGTTCAGCCTCGCCGCGTATCGTGATGCCGAAGGCGTGCCCGCGCGCGGCGCCGAGCCGAAGGGATTCGGCCGCCAGCCCTTCGGCGAAGGCGATAACCTCCGGATAGGGTCGCGCTCCGTAAAGGAAGCGCTGCAGGATGCAGAGTTGTCCGTCGAACACGCGCACGGCCAGGTGCGGCAACTGGCTGGTGTCCTGCAGGTCGGCCCAGACGCTCTGGTGCAGTTCCCCGCGCGCATGCGCCGCCGCCGCCTGGGCCCACGACGCAATCACGAGGGCCGAGGTGTCACCTGCCTGCAGCGCCAGTCGACGCGCCTCGGCCGCCTTCTGCGTGCCCATGGCCGGATCGGCCGCGCCGAGTGCCGCGGCGCCGCTGTAGGTCAGCGCTTCGCACAGCTGTCCTTCGACGCTATTCGGCCGCACGCCCATCAGCGCCTGCAGCGCGCCCTTCGGGTCGCCCTGTTTGATTTGCGCGAGCGCGCCCTGTGCGCGCAAGTTGTGCGACATCGACTCATCGGCGACGCTGGCGGCTGCGCGGTAGGCGGCCACCGCAGCCGGATCGCCCATCGCATCCAGGGCCCGCGCGCGCAGGTGGAGCGCCTCGGCATGACCGCTGTCGAAGGTGATCAAAGGCTCCAGATGGCGCAGCGCATCGCTGAAGGCGGCCAGGCGCACCGCGTCTCGGGCTGCTGCGAGGAGCCAGGGCATGGCTTCGCGCGGGCTCCCTCCGTCGAGCCAGTGGCGTGCCACCACGGCTGGCGCGGCGCCGAGTTCAGCCAGGCGCTGCGCGGCCTGGCGGTGTAGCTTCAGCCGCCGATGCGGGGGGATCTGCTCGATCAAGACCTGGCGCACCAGGTCGTGCCGAAACCTGTAGCGAGTGCCAGCCAGCGTGAGCACGCCCGCGGCCAGCGCAACGTCGAGAGCCGCAAACGCGTACGACTCGGCGTCCGGTGCCAGTGCCGCCGCCGTGGTGGCGTCGAATGCGTCGCCGGCCAGGGCCATCCACTTCAGCGACGCCAGCGCTGCTTCGGGCACGTCGCACAGGCGGAAGAGGATGGCTTCGGCGACGTTGTGGGGCAGCGGCTGTTCGCCGGAGGACTCGGCGCAGCGGGCGAGTTCGATCGCCGCGAACGGGTTGCCCTCGGCGACTCGCACGATGTGCGTCACGACCTCGTCGGACAGTGGGCCCGGTGCGGCCTGAACCACGAGCCGGCGGGCGTCATCGTCGGCCAGCGGCTCGAGGTCGAGCGCCTGCATCACGCCGCTACCGACGAGGCGTGACACACCACGGCCGAGTGACGATCCCGGCGCCGGCGCTCGCGTAGCCAACGCCACGCACACCGGAGGTCCACTGGTGATCAGGTGCATCAACACGTCGATGTCGGCGTCATCGAGCAGGTGCGCATCGTCGACCAGCACCAACACCTCACCGCCGCCCGACGCAGCAAGGAACAGGCGCCGCAGTGCGCCGATCACCTGGTGCCGCCCCAGCGGCCCTGGCAGCTCGTCCGCCGGCGCCGCGAGCGGACTGAGTTGGGCCAACACCGAGCGTGCGGGCGCGCCGATCCGGTCGAGTACGTCACGGTCGGCCATGATCACCAGTTCGGCCAACGCCGCGATCACGGCGTAGGCGCGTCCCGGCTGCGCGGCATCAACGCGCACAACCCTCCAGCCACGTTCCCGGGCAAGCGTGCCGAGCTCGCGGCAGAACGCCGTCTTGCCGATGCCGGCAGGCCCGCGCAGCACAATGCCGCCCGGCCGCTCAGTAGCAGCCATCCCCAGCCATGCCACCGCCCGGGCACGCGCCATGGCCCGCCCGACGAAGGCCGGACCCGCAGATTGCAGGCCGGCGACGCACTGGTCATACAGTGCTTCAGTGTCGCGATCCGGCGTGATGGCGAGTTCCTGCTGAAGCGCCTCGCGCAGGCGCGCATACCAGCGGATCGCCGCCGCCCGGTTGCCGGCCGCGAGCTCTGCAGCCATCAGTTCGCGATGGGTGGGCTCATCGGTGGGCGCTTCCTGGGCCAGCCGTTCCCACTGATGGCTAGCCCGCAGCAGCTCGATGAAACGCGCATGCAGCCGTTCGCGTGCCGGTTCAGACCAAGCTTCGTAGGTCGAGCCGGGAAGCAGATTGCCGCCGTAGGCGCTGACCGCCTGTGCGCACGCCTCGCGCTTGCTGCCGGGTGGCACCGTCAGCGCCGTCATTGCGAGCTGCTCGAAACGGTCGGCATCGACGGCAACGCGGCCGTGTGCCCATAGCACAACCTCGCCGCCGTGCAACAGCAAGCTGTCTTGCCGGCCGAGGGCCTGTCGGGCGTGGTGTGCGGCCTTGCGCAGGTTCGCCGCACCAGCATCGGGACCGAGTTGCGGCCACAGCGCGTCGATGACGCGATCACGTGTCAGACGTTGCCGCGGCGCCAGGCTCAGCAACTGCACCAACTGGGCGGCGCGCAGGCTGGGCCAGCGCTCGGCCGCGAGATCGGCGCCGTCGATCGACACCGAGAAGCCGCCCAACAGCCGGACCTCGAGGCGGCTGACGGGGTCGAATTCATCGATGGTCTGTGGATTTGGCATAGGCGACCCAGTTTGCGGTCAGCAACCCATCAGCGCAACCACCGCGGTGACCGGGAACGTTTCAGGAACACCGGATCGCGATGCTGCACTTCAGCGGGTTGCTGAAGACCCCGCTGAACTCAACAGGAGTGATCCATGACGACGCAACAAATAACGGCTGATCCATCTGCATTGAAAAAGGAGACCCCCATGACCCAATCGCTCTACCAACGACTCGGCAGTGCCGAGGGCATCGCGGCCATCGTCGACGACGCGGTCGATCGCCATGCGGTCAATCCGCTGCTGGCCCCGCGCTTCAGCGGCAGGGACCTGCCGCGTGCGAAACAGATGGGCACGCTGTTCTTCTGCATGGGCGCAGGTGGCCCTCAAAAATACGACGGCCGCGACAT
>VBDL01000153.1 GCA_005884255.1 Betaproteobacteria bacterium
CAACACCGACCAGCGCAGCAAGGACTACGGCAACATCCTCGACACCTTCCGCCCCGGACACGCCGACTACACCTATTGGCGCAAGTACGGCCTGCGCGACCCGCGCGGCGGCGGCCGCTCGTCGGCGCGCCTGACCGCGCCGATGGTTGCGGCCGGCGCGGTGGCCAAGAAGTGGCTGCATGCGCAGCACGGCACCACCTTCACCGGCTGGATGAGCGCGCTCGGCGACCTCGAGATTCCGTTCGAGGGCCTCGAGCATATTCCGAACAATCCGTTCTTTGCCGCCAACGCGTCGCTGATCGCGCGCCTCGAAGAGCGCATGGATGAGCTGCGCAAGGCCGGCGACTCCTGCGGCGCGCGCATCGAGGTCATCGCGCAGCACGTCCCGGTGGGCCTTGGCGAGCCGCTGTTCGACAAGCTCGACGCCGACATCGCCTACGCGATGATGGGCATCAATGCGGTGAAGGGCGTGGAGATCGGCGCCGGTTTCGCCGCCGTGCGGCAATTGGGCAGCGAGCATGGCGACGAGCTCACGCCGCAAGGCTTTCGCAGCAACAACGCCGGCGGCGTGCTCGGCGGCATCACCACGGGGCAGGACCTGCGCGTGGCCATCGCGATCAAGCCCACCAGCTCGATCCGCACGCCGCGCGCGTCGATCAACCGCGCCGGCGAGCCGACCGTGGTGGAGACCTTCGGCCGCCACGACCCGTGCGTCGGCATTCGCGCCACGCCCATCGCGGAGGCCATGCTGGCCCTGGTGCTGATGGACCATGCGCTGCGCCATCGCGCGCAATGTGGTGATGTAACCCTCCCGCTGCCACCGATCCCTGCCGCAACCCCATGAGATACACGCGCCTCGGTTCCACCGGCCTCACGGTCTCGCGCATCGCGCTGGGCATGATGACCTACGGCACGCCGCATTGGCGCCCGTGGGTGCTGGACGAGGCGACGAGCCGGCCGCTGGTGCGCCGCGCCGTCGAGCTGGGCATCAACTTCTTCGACACCGCCGACACGTACTCGGCCGGCGAGAGCGAGGTGCTCACCGGCAAGTTTCTGCGCGAGTTCTGCAAGCGCGACGAGGTCATCGTCGCCACCAAGGTGTTCTTCCCGGTCAGCCTCGATTTCAAGGGCGGCGTCGCGGTAGGTGTCACGGCCGGCACCGAGAGCGTGCCGCCGAATCTGCAGGGCCTGAGCCGCAAGCGCCTGTTCCATGCCGTCGACGCGAGCCTGAAGCGCCTGGGCCTGGACTACATCGACCTCTACCAGATCCACCGCTTCGATCCGCATACCCCGATCGAGGAGACGATGGAGGCGCTGCACGACATCGTCAGGTCCGGCAAGGTGCGCTACATGGGCGCCAGCTCGATGTGGGCCTGGCAGTTCGCGAAGATGCCGCCGTTCGTCAGCATGCAGAACCACTACAACCTGGCCTACCGCGAGGAAGAGCGCGAGATGATCCCGCTGTGCCGCGACCAGGGCGTGGCGCTGATCCCGTGGAGCCCGCTGGCGCGTGGCTTCCTCGCCGGCAACCGCAAGACGGGCGACGTCGACGGCGGTGCCACATCGCGCGCGGCCACCGACAACATCGCCCAGGGCTACTACTACCGCGCCAGCGACTTCGCCACCGTCGAGCGCCTCGGCGCGCTCGCCGCAGCGCGCGGCGTGAGCCATGCGACGCTGGCCTACGCGTGGTTGTTGCACAAGCCGGGCGTCAGCGCGCCGATCATCGGCGCCAGCAAGCTGCCGCAGCTCGACCAGGCCGTGCAGGCGCTGGAGCAGCCACTGTCCGCCGAAGACCTGGCCAGCCTGGAGGCCGGTTACGAGCCCCATTCAGTGCTCGGCCATAGCTAATAACTAGAGCCCCCGGTCGCGGACTACCGCGCCCGCCCCCCGAGGGGGCAGCCGCCCGGCTTGGGGGCGTCAATCCGCAGCCCGTCGCATCGCTGGATTGAAGGGCCTAAGGTGCGAACTAGACTTCGCCGCACCAATAGCGAAGAAGGCCGGAAAGGATGTCCATGCGCAAGCGCTGGCTGATCGGAGGAGTGGGCGTGCTCGTCGTTGCGGGGGTCGCGGCGGCGGTGCTGATGTCGTCGCGCGGCGCGGCATCGAGCGTGGCACCGGCAACACAGGCTGCCGCCAAGGGCGACAAGGCGGCAGCCCTTGAATTTCTTGCCAACGAGGTGGTGCAGCCGCGGCTGGGGCCGATGCCGTTCAGCGTCGAGTTCTCCGGCCCGCTGGTCGCGCCGGGAACGGCCGTGGTGCGCGCCAAGGCCGCGGGCACGCTGCTGTCGCTGAACGTGGCCGAAGGCAGCCGCGTGAAGGCGGGCCAGCTGCTCGGCAGCGTCGACCTGTCCGAGCTGTCCAGCCGCGTCGCCGAACGCAATGCGATGCTCGAGTCGGCGCGCGCGCAACTGGCGCAGGCCGAGCGCACGCACGCCTCCAACCTGCGGCTGGCCGACCAGCAATTCATCTCTTCCATCGCGCTGGAGAACTCGAAGTCGGCGCTCGAAACTGCCAAGGCGCAGATGCGTGCCGCCGAGGCGCAACTGAACACCACCGCGGTGAGCCTGCGCGATGCCGCGCTGGTGGCGCCGATCTCCGGCCTGGTAGCCAAGCGCCACGCGGTGCCCGGCGAGAAGCTCAGCCCCGAGCAGCAACTGCTGACCATCGTCGACCTCGCGCGGCTGGAACTCGCCGGCAGCGTCGGCACGCACGAGGTGTCGCTGCTGGCGCCGGGCATGCCGGTGGAGGTGCGCGTCGAAGGCGTCGAGAAGCCGGTCATCGGCTCGCTGGCGCGCATTGCACCGGCCGCAGAAGCCGGCGCGCGCTCTATCGGCGTGACGATTGCGCTGGCCAATCCGAAGGAGACCTTTCGCGCCGGCCAGTACGCGCTGGCCAAGGTCGTGCTCGCCGATCCGGTGCAGCGCTTGACGCTGCCGCTGGCGGCAGTGGGCAGCAACGGCGGCCAGGAGCACGTGTGGGTCATCGAGGGCGGCGCGCTGCTGCGCCGCGCGGTCACCACCGGCCGGCGCGACAACGCCAGCGGCCGCATCGAGGTGCTCAAGGGCGTGAGCAGCGGCGCGCAGGTGCTGGCCGCGCGCTTCGACAACCTGCGCGAGGGCAGCAAGGCGATGGTGGTGGCCAAGTCGGCCGCGGTTGCGTCGGCCTCGGCGCCGGCGGTCAAGTGAAAGGCGCGCCATGTGGATGACCCGCGTCGCCATCAACAACCCCGTGTTCGCCGCCATGGTGATGGTGGCCTTGTGCGTGCTGGGCCTGTTCTCGTATGCGCGGCTGGGTGTCGAGCAGATGCCCGATGTGTCGCCGCCGATCGCCTTCGTCGACGTGCGCTATCCCGGCGCCTCGCCGGAGGCGGTGGAGCGCGAGCTCACCAAGCAGATCGAGGAGGGCCTGAACAGCATCGCCGGCGTCAAGCGCATCACCTCGCGCAGCTTCGAGGGCCGCAGCCAGACGCAGGTTGAGTTCACGCTGAACGCCGACATGGGCCGCGCGATGCAGGATCTGCGCGACCGCATGGGCGCCGTGCAGGCCAACTTCCCCAAGGATGCGAAGCAGCCGCTGATCTCGCGCTTCGACAACGACAACAGCCAGCCCATCGTCGTGATGGCGCTGCTGAGCAAGACGCGCAGTGCGCGCGAGTTGTCGATTCTCGGTGACCTCACGGTGGGCCGGCGCCTGCAGCGCGCCGAAGGCGTGGCTCGCGTGGACATCAGCGGCCTGGCCACACGCGAGGTGCGCATCGATCTCGACGCCGCGCGCCTGCGCGCCTACGGCATCACGCCGGCGGAGGTCTCCAAGGCGCTGGCCGATGCCAACAGCGACCAGACGGTGGGTCTGCTCACCGATGCGACGCAGGACTCGATCCTGCGCGTCGAGGGCCGTGTGCGCGACCCGAAGCTGTTCACCGAGGTGGTGATCGGCCGCCGCGCCGGCCTGCCGCTGACGCTGGGGGATCTGGGCACGCTGGTCGAGCGCGAGAAGGAGCCCGACTCGATCGCCCGCATCAACGGGCAGCAGGCGGTGACCTTCAACATCTTCAAGCAGCAAGACGCCAACATCGTGGCCACCGGCGAAGCGGTGAAGGCGGCGATGGAAGAGCTGCAGAAGGCGATGCCGGCCGACGTCGAGCTGCGCCTGATCTACGCCAACAGCGACTTCGTGAAGAGCTCGCTCAATGGGCTGCAGCACACGCTGATCGAGGGCGCGCTGCTGACGATCGCCATCGTGTTCCTCTTCCTGCACTCGTGGCGCAGCACGATCATCACCGGCCTCACGCTGCCGATCGCGGTGATCTCCAGCTTCATCGCCGTGCATACGTTCGGCTTCACGCTGAACTTCATGACGATGATGGCGTTGAGCCTGTGCATCGGCCTCTTGATCGACGATGCGATCGTCCTGCGCGAGAACATCGTGCGCCATGTGCACCTGGGCAAGGACCATCACACCGCGGCGCGCGAGGGCACCGACGAGATCGGCCTGGCGGTGATGGCCACCACCTTCGCCATCTGCGCGGTGTTCACGCCGGTGGCCTTCATGGGCGGCATCGTCGGCAAGTTCTTCTATCCCTTCGGCATCACCGTCACGGTGGCGGTGCTGGTGAGCCTCTTCGTCAGCTTCACGCTCGACCCGATGCTGTCGGCGGTGTGGCGGGACCCGCCCGGCGTGCGCGCGCGCAACTGGCCGGTGGTGCGCCATCTGATCCGCGGCACCGATCACATGCTCGACGTGATGCATGTGCTGTACGAGAAGCTGATCCGCTGGGCCTTCGCCGGGCGTGGGCGGCGGCGCCTGATCGTGCTCGGCATCGGGCTCGCCAGCTTCGTCGGCGCGCTGCTGCTCACGCCGCTCGTGGGCAGCGAGTTCATCCCGCAGACCGACCAGGGCTTCACGCAGCTGTCGCTGCGCATGGCGGTGGGCTCGAGCCTGGAGCGCAGCGATGCCAAGGTGCGCCAGGTCGAGGAGGTGCTCGCCACCTTCCCCGAGGTGAAGAACGTTTCCACCAATGTCGGCGGGCAGGGCAATGGCTTTGCGGTCGGCCGCGCGCAGGCGACGATCAACATCGGCCTGGTCGAGCGCCGCGAGCGCAAGCGCACGCAAAAGGAAGTCGAGGACGCGATTCGCGAGCGCATCGCCAAGATCCCCGGCATCGAGGTCGCGGTCGGCTTCAACCGGCCGATCTACGTGGCCATTCTCGGCAGCGAGCCCGAAGGTCTGGTGCGCATCGCCCAGGACTTTGCCAACCAGGTGAAGAAGATTCCGGGCATCGTCGACGTCGACCTCTCGGCCAAACCGGGCTTGCCGGCCTATGCGGTACGCCTGAAGCCGGGCGCAGTGCGCGAGCTTGGCCTGACGGCGCCGCAGCTCGCGTCGAGCCTACGCGCCTACGTCAATGGCGACGTCGCGACCTACTGGACCACGCCCGACGGCGAGCAGGTCGAGGTGGTGTTGCGCCTGCCGGAGACGCAGCGCGAGCGCATCGAGCAGATGCGGCAGTTGCCGGTGGCCTTCAGCCGCGACGGCACGCCGATTGCACTGGACACCGTGGCCACCATCGAGCCGGTGGTCAACCCCGACGTGATCCGGCGGCAGAACCTGCAGCGTCGCGAGGCCATCTTTGCTGGCGTGCAAGGGCGGCCGGCCGGCGACGTGGGCGCCGACGTGCAGAAGCTGGTGAAGGACACCTCGCTGCCGCCCGGCTTCAGCTTCGACGTCGGCGGCGACACCAAGGAGCAGCAGGAAGCGATGGGCGCGATGGTGGGCGCGATGCTGCTGGCCGTGATCTTCATCTACATCGTGCTGGCCAGCCAGTTCGGCAGCTTCCTGCAGCCGATCGCCATCATGGCCTCGCTGCCTTTGAGCCTGATCGGCGTGATGCTCGCGCTGCTGTTGTGGCGCAGCACCTTGAACATCTTCTCGATGATCGGGCTGGTGATGCTGATGGGCCTGGTGACGAAGAACGCCATCCTGCTGGTGGACTTCGCCAACCACGCGCGCAAGGCCGGCGCCAGCGTGGCCGATGCGGTGCTGCAGGCCGGCCTGATCCGCATGCGGCCGATCCTGATGACGACCGCCGCGATGGTGTTCGGCATGCTGCCGCTGGCGCTCGCATTGAACGACGGCGGCGAGATCCAGGCGCCGATGGGCCGCGCCATCATCGGCGGTGTGATCACGTCGACCTTGCTCACGCTGGTGGTGGTGCCGGTGCTCTACAGCTACCTGGTGCGTGACAGGAAGAAGGCTGTCGAGCCGCAGCCGGCGGCCGGCGGGGCGGCGGTGGGCTTCATGCCCGCCGATCGGGACTGAAGGACGAGAGGCCCGGTGTGCAGGCCATGGTCTTGCCGCAGCCGGGCCAGCCGCTGGTGATGCAGCAGCGGCCCGATCCGCGGCCCGCGTGCGGCGAGTTGCTGCTGCGCGTCGCCGCCTCCCGGCCACGAGATCGTCGGCACGGTGCAAGCGCTGGGCGAGGGCGTGGCTCAGTTCAGCATCGGCCAGCGCGTCGGCGTGCCGTGGCTCGCGCACACCTGCGGCCACTGCCGCTATTGCGCGTCGGGCCGCGAGAACCTGTGCGACACGCCGCAGTTCACCGGCTACACGCGCGACGGCGGCTACGCGACGCACGTGGTCGCCGATGCGCAGTTCTGCTTCGCGCTCGACGGCATTGCGCTGGACGATGTGGCGATCGCGCCGCTGCTGTGCGCCGGGCTCATCGGCTGGCGCACGCTGGCGAAGGCGGGAGACGCCGAAGCGATCGGCCTGTACGGCTTCGGCGCGGCCGCGCACCTGGTGGTGCAGGTGGCGCGCGCGCAAGGGCGGCGCGTGTTCGCCTTCACACGGCCGGGCGACACCGCAGCGCAGGACTTCGCGCGCAGCCTCGGCGCAGTGTGGGCGGGAGGGTCGGATGAAGCACCGCCCGAACCGCTCGATGCCGCGTTGATCTTCGCGCCCGTCGGCGCCCTGGTGCCGCAAGCGCTGCGCGCGGTGCGCAAGGGCGGGCGCGTGGTCTGCGGCGGCATCCACATGAGCGACATCCCATCGTTCGCCTATCGCTGGCTGTGGGAGGAGCGCGAGCTCGTCAGCGTTGCCAACCTCACGCGGCAGGATGCGCTGGACTTTCTCGCCTTCGCGCGCCGCGTGCCGTTGGTGACGCACACCCGGCGCTACGGGCTTGCCGCAGCCAACGAGGCCTTGGCCGACCTGCGGCAAGGGCGGCTGCAGGGCGCGGCCGTTCTCGTTCCCTAGGTAGATCGGAGCCGCAGGCGACGCTGACTTCGAGCGCAGCCGCCGGGCCGCCCCAAGGCGAAGCGAAAGCCCCTCGGGGGCGAGGAGCCGCAGGCGACGCGGGGTTGTCATCTAAGTGCTGTCGCGCAGCATCAGCTCGTAGCCGAGGTCGAGGCAGGGCGTCTCGACATGCTCGCCGCGCATCAGGCGCAGCAGCATGCGCGCCGCCTGCTTGCCAATCTCCACGCGCGGCGTGCGCACGCTGGTCAGCCGCGGCAGCATCTGCTCGCTGCCGGGGAGGTCGTTGAACCCGGCCACCGCCACCTGGGACGGCACTTTGATCCCCAGCTGCAGCGCGGCGAGCAGCGCGCCCTGCGCGAGGTCGTCGTTGCAGAAGAAGATGGCGTCGGGCGGCTGCTTGCGCTGCATCAGCTGCGCGAACATCTCGCCACCGAGCGCGAGCGACGAGGGCTCGGGGCGCAGCCACTCGAGCGCGGCGTCGTACAGCCCGGCCTCGCGCATGCACGCGCGGTAGCCGTCGGCGCGCTGCAGCGTGCGCGGGTCGAGCTGTGCGGCGGCGAAGGCGATGCGGCGCCGCCCGCGCTGCAGCAGATGGTGCGTGAGCGCATGGCCGGCGCGCTGCTGCGAGAAGCCGACGCTGTAAACGCCGGCGGCCGGGGACGTCTCCATCACATGCACGACCGGCACGCCGCTGGCAGCGATCAGTTGTCGCGTTTCATCGCGTCGATCGAAGCCGGTGACCAGCAGGCCGGCCGGGCGATGCATCAACTGGTCGCGCAGCAGCTGCTCTTCCTCGTGCGGGTCGTAGTGGGTGACGCCGATCAGCGTCTGGTAGCCGGCAGGACCGAAGGTTCGGTGCACGGCCTCGAAGAGCTCGACGAAGAGCTGGTTGCTCAGCATCGGGAGCAGCACGGCCACGTGCGAGCTGCGGCTGGAGGCCAGCGCACGCGCCGCCGGGTCCGGCACGTAGCCGAGCTGCGCGGCCGCATCCTTCACACGCGCGACCAGTGCATGGCCGACGCTGCGCTCGCCGCGCAGGGCTCGCGACACCGTGATCGGGCTGACGCCAGCGGCGCGGGCGACATCGTGAAGGGTGATGCGCCCGCTGCTGCGGGAACGACGGGCGGGGGAGGAAGTCATGGAAGTGCTCGAAACCCCGAGGGGAAAGACGGGCGACAGCGGTTAGGATAGCGCTGTCCCAAGCGAGGTGGAATGGTGTTTGTGGTGATCATGGGTGTGGCCGGATGCGGCAAGTCGAGCCTCGGGCAAGCCCTGGCGGAGCGCTGCGGCCTGCCGTTGACCGAGGGCGACGACTTCCATCGACCGGACAGCCGGGCGAAGATGCGCGCCGGCGTACCGCTCACCGACGCCGATCGCCGCGGCTGGCTCGATGCGCTGGCCCATGAGCTGGTGCGCCAGCCTTCGGGCGCCGTGCTCACCTGCTCGGCACTGAAGCGCTGCTATCGCGACCGGCTGCGCGCCGCGGTGCCGGGGCTGCGCTTCGTCTACATGGAGATCGACCGCGAGGCGGCGCGCGCACGCGCAGCCGCACGCGCCGCCTCGCACTTTTTCCCCGCGAGCCTGATCGACAGCCAGTTCGAGACGCTCGAGCCGCCGATCGATGAACCGAACGTACTGCGCGTCGACGCGACGCAGGATCTGCAAAGCCTGAGCGAGCAGGCGAGCGCCTGGGTCGGCTGCCACTGACGCATGACAGCACCCGGTCGCGGCATGCCGCGACCACCCTCCGAGAGGGTTGCGCCCTTGCTTGGGGCGGCCCGGCGCTGCGGTCGCCGCCCTCACGGCCTGCGCGTCAGCGCGGCGATGGCTTCGTAGCAGGCACCCATCGTGTGGTAGTCGACCTTGCCGGCGGGACTCTTCTCGTCGCTGAGCTTGCGGTTGTCGGCCGACAGCACGCGATACCAGGCGCCGTGCTGGTGGTCGACGAAGTGCTCCCAGCAAGTGGCCTTCGGCGGTGCGCTCGCCGAGCACTGCGGCTGCGGCAATGGCCTCGGCCTGCACCCAGAAGTACTTGTGGTGATCACAGATTGAATGGTCCGGCGCGAACCCGTAGTACAGGCCGCCATGCTGACGGTCCCACGCGCGCTCCACGGCGGCGGCGAACAGCTCGCGCGCGCGGTGCACGCGCGGGCCGCCTTCGGCCGACTCGGGCAGCGCGCGCTCCAGCGTGATCAGCAGCTTGGCACACTCGGCCAGGTGACCGGGCTGGAAGCCCCAGGGGCGGAAGATGCTGCTCGAATCGCCGCGGTTGTAGTCCCAGTCGGGCGTCCAGTCGACGTGGTAGTGCTCCCACACCAGGCCATCGGTCTGCGCGGCCAGGCGGTGGGTTACCGCATCGGCGATCATCGCGGCACGCTGCAGGTACAACGGGTCGCCGGTGGCCTCGTGCGCAGCCAGCAAGGCCTCGCAGGCATGCATGTTCGTGTTCTGCCCGCGGTAGGGCGACAACGCCCAGGCAACGCTGGCCTCGTCGGCGTACAGGCTTTGCGCGCTCTCCCAGAAGCGATGCTCCATCAGCTCGAAGGTCTCTTCGAGCCCCGCGCGCGCGCCATCCATGCCGCCGAGCAGGGCCTGCGCGTGCGCGAGCAGCACGAAGGCCAGGCCATAGCAGTGGTTGGTGGGGTCGAGGATCTCTTTCTTGCCGTGGTCCCAGCGCAGCAGCCAGGCGTAGCCGCCGGTGGCCGGGTTGCGATGCGCGTCGCGCAGGAAGGCGAGGCCGTGGGCGGCGGCATCACGCCACGCCGCCGTGCGCGCGTGGCCGGAGAAGTGGCGCAGCGCCATCGCGTGGGTGACGACGAAGCGCGCGCTGCTCACCAGATGGCGAGTCGTCGCGTCGTAGACGCTGCCGTCGTCCTTGAAGAAGTGGTAGAAGCCGCCGCTCGGATCGACGCAGCGGCCGTTGTAGAACGACATCGTGTGCAGCACATGTTCGCGCAGCACATCGGGGGAGCGGAAGTCGGGAAGCGACGGCTTCATGCACTGCAGTATGGCGCCAAACCGCGAGCCTCGACTCCCTACGTCATGCGACGCGTTGCTCGTTACCTGCATCGAACAGGTGCGCGTTGCCGGCATCCCAGTGCAGGAACACGCGCTCGCCCACTGCGTGACGCACACGGCCGGGCACGCGGGCGACCAGTGCACCAATCGGGGTCTCGACGGTGGCATAGGTCTCGGCGCCGGTGGGCTCCACCATCATCAGCGTGCCGGGCAGGGCGCCCGCGCCGGTTCCGTCGGCGAAGCTCAGCGCCTCGGGCCGCATGCCGTAGATCAGCTCGGCGCCGTTGCAGCGCGACAGCGAGGCGCGCTGCCCCGCGGTGAGGGTCAGCTCGACGCCGCGCGCCGACAAGCCTTCGCCCGCACGCTGGCTGCCGACCATGTTCATCGCCGGCGAGCCGATGAACTCTGCGACGAAGCGCGTGGCCGGGCGGCTGTAGATGTCGTCGGGCGTGCCGAACTGCTGCACGATGCCATCGCGCATCACCGCGATGCGGTCGCCCAGCGTCATCGCCTCCACTTGATCGTGCGTGACGTACACGGTGGTGGTCTGCGTGCGCTGGTGCAGCAGCTTGATCTCGGCGCGCATCTCGACGCGCAGCTTGGCATCGAGGTTCGACAGCGGCTCGTCGAAGAGGAACAGCTTCGGATCGCGCGCCAGCGCCCGACCCATCGCAACGCGCTGGCGCTGGCCGCCCGAGAGCTGCCCGGGCTTTCGGTCGAGCAGGTGGCCGATCTGCAGCATCGTCGCCACCCGCTGCACCGCCTCGTCGCGCTGCGCCTTGGGCACCTTGCGCATCTCCAGCGCGAAGGCGATGTTCTGCGCGACGTTCATGTTCGGATAGAGCGCATAGCTCTGGAACACCATCGCGATGTCGCGATCCTTGCTCGGCAGATGCGTCACGTTGCGCTCGCCGATGTGGATGCTGCCGGACGTGGGCACGTCGAGCCCGGCGATCATCGACAGCAGCGTCGACTTTCCGCAGCCCGAAGGACCGACGAGGATGAGGAACTCGCCGGCCTCGATCTCGATGTCGATGCCCTTGAGGATCTCCGTGTGCCCGTAGGTCTTGCGAACTTCTCGAATGCTCAGTGCACCCATATCAACCTTTCACCGCGCCGGCCGTCAGCCCGCGCACGAAGTACTTGCCTGCGACGATGTAGACGAACAAGGTGGGCAGCGCGGCGATCATCGCGGCGGCCATGTCCACGTTGTATTCCTTGACCGTGCTCGAGGTATTGGCCAGGTTGTTCAGGCCCACGGTCACCGGCTTGGAGTCGGCACCCGAGAACACCACGCCGTAGAGGAAGTCGTTCCAGATGTTGGTGAACTGCCAGATCAGCGTGACGACGAGGATGGGCGTGGACAGCGGCAGCACGATGCGGCGGAAGATCATCCAGAAGCCCGCGCCGTCGAGCATCGCGGCCTTGATCAGCTCGTCGGGCAGGCCGACGTAGTAGTTGCGGAAGAAGAGCGTGGTCGACGGGATGCCGGCCAGCACGTGCACCAGCACCAGCCCGCCGATCGAGCTGGCCAGCCCCAGCCAGCCGAGGATCTGGCTCATCGGCAGCAGGATCACCTGCATCGGCATGAACACACCGAACAGCATCAGCGCGAACATCAGCTCGCTGCCGCGAAAGCGCCATTTGCTCAGCACGTAGCCGTTGACGGCGCCGAGCGTGGTCGAGATCAGCACCGCCGGCAGCACCATCAGCACCGAGTTCATGAAGAAGGGCTGCAGGCCGCCGCAATCGGCGCCGGTGCAGGCGCTGTGCCAGGCTTTGGCCCACGCGCCGAAGCTCGGCGAGTGCGGCAGCGACAGCAGGTTGCCGGAGCGGATCTCGTCCATGTCCTTCAGCGAGGTGGCGAGCATCACGTACAGCGGCGTCAAGAAGTAGCCCGCGAAGAGCAGCAGCGTGCCCCAGATGACGACGCGGTGCAGGTTGCGCTGGTTCATCGCCGCGTCCTCAGTTCGGAATACAGGTAGGGCACGACGATGGCGGCCACGGTGGCCAGCATTACCGTTGCGCTGGCGGCGCCCAAGCCGATCTGGCCGCGCGAGAAGGACATGGCGTACATGAAGGTGGCCGGCAGGTCGGTGGCGAAGCCGGGGCCGCCGGCGGTGAGCGCCATCACGAGATCGAAGCTCTTGATCGCGAGGTGGCTCACCACCAGCAGCGTCGAGAAGAATACCGGGCGCAGGCTCGGGATGAGGATGCGCCAGTAGATGCGCGGCAGGCTCGCGCCATCGACCTGCGCGGCCTTGATGATGGAATCGTCGATGCCGCGCAGGCCGGCGAGGAACAGCGCCATCACGAAGCCCGCGCTCTGCCACACGCCGGCGATCACGATGCAGTAGATCGCGCGATCCGGGTTGATCAGCCAGTCGAGCTCGACGTTCGCGAAGCCCCATTGGCGCAGCAGATGCTCGATGCCGAGGCCGGGGTTGAGGATCCACTTCCACGCAGTGCCGGTGACGATGAAGCTCAAGGCCATCGGGTACAGGTAGACGGTGCGCAACAGCCCCTCGGCGCGGATCTTCTGGTCGAGCAGAATGGCCAGCAGCAGCCCGAGCGCCATTGCGCCGCCGATGAACAGCACGCCGAATATCGCGAGGTTGGTCAGCGCCACCCACCAGCGCTCGCTGGCGAACAGCGTCGCGTACTGGGCGAAGCCGGCGAATTCATAGTTGGGCAGCAGGCGCGAGGCCGACAGCGACAGGTAGCCGTTCCACGCGATCAGCCCGTAGATAAAGAGGAAGGAGAGCAGGAACGATGGCGCGATCACCAGCTTCGGCAGCCAGGGTGTGCGCAGCGTCGAGGGAGCAGACATGGAGCAGGAAAAAAAAGAGGCCGCACCCAGCGCTAGCCGAGCGCGGCCGAAGTTCGCTCTTGCGTGGGATCGGGTCAGTGCATCTTCGCCGCGGCGGCGATCTTGTCCATCGCGTCCTTGGCGGTCATCTTGTCGGTGTTCCAGAACTGGCTCACCGCGTCCTTGATCGCGCCTTCCGCGGCCGACGGCACGGCCATGCCATGCGCGATGGAGGGCAGCAGCGCACCGCTCTTCGAGGTGTCGACGAAATCCTTCGTCGAGGTCTTCGCGCAATCGTCGAACTTGTCCATCGGCATGTTCAGGCGCACCGGGATCGAGCCCTTGTTGAGGTTGAACACCTCCTGGAACTGCGGGCCCATGATGGCGGCGGCCAGGTCCTTCTGCGCCTGCTGGTTGGGGCCGTCCTTGAGCTTGAACATCGCGAAGCTGTCGACGTTGAAGGTGTAGGCCTTGGCCGTGCCGGGTGCGGCGACGCAGACGAAGTCCTTGCCCGGCACCTTGCCCGCGGCGAGGAACTCGCCCTTGGCCCAGTCGCCCATCAGCTGCATGCCGGCCTGGCCGTTGATGACCATCGCGGTGGCCAGGTTCCAGTCGCGGCCGGGCGCGTTCTTGTCGGTGTAGTCCTTGACCTTCTTGAAGGTGGTGAGCACCTTCTCCATCGTCGCGCTCTTCAGCGTGGCCGGGTCGAGCTGCACCAGCGCCTTCTTGTAGAAGTCCGGTCCGCCGACGCCGAGCGCCACGCTTTCGAAGGTGGTGAAGTCCTGCCAGTTCTGCCCGCCGTGCGCGACCGGGATCACGCCCGCCTTCTTCAGCGCCTCGGCGGCGACGAAGAACTCATCCCAGTTCGTCGGCAGCTTGGCGCCGGCCTTCTGGAACACCTCGGGGTTGGCCCACAGCCAGTTCACGCGGTGCACGTTCACCGGCGCCGCGATGTAGTGGCCCTGGTACTTCATGATGTCGGACACGACCTTGGGCAGCAGTTCGTCCCAGTGCTCGGCCTTGGCCACGTCGTCCATGTTGGCGAGCACGCCTTCGTGCGCCCATTCCTGCAGCGACGGCCCCTTGATCTGCG
>VBDL01000154.1 GCA_005884255.1 Betaproteobacteria bacterium
GCGACGATCCCCACCGCGCGGCCGCCCATGCGGGCCAGCGTCGTGACGAGGTTGGGCGCGTACGTGGGCTTGAGCTCGAACGCGCTGTCCCGGTCCGCGATGGCGCGCACTACGTCGCGCACGTCGTAAGGCTTGCGCGGATTGTCGGGAACGAGGGTCAGCAACGCCTCTTCGTCCGCGTGATCCGGATCTCTGACCGGAGCTTCGGGCGGCGTGGCCTCCGCGTTGGACGGCAGGAAGTCCAGGTAGCGGTGCACCAGCTGCAGCGCATGCGTGTCGGAGTCGGCGACCAGATCGGCCAGGCCGTTGCGGTCGGCCTGCACCGCCGCGCCACCGAGCGTCTCCTTGTCGGTCGCTTCGCCGGTCGCCGCGGCCACCAGCGCAGGACCGGCGATGCCCATCGTGGAGGTGTCGCGCACCATGATCACCAGGTCGCACAGTGCGGCGAAGTTCGACGGCCCTGCAAAGCCCGGACCCATGATGACCGCCACGGTGGGCACCCAACCCGACAGGTGCGATGCGATCTGGAAGTAGCGCGAGCCTTCGGCGAAATGGCGGCTGTCGAGCCCTTCCTGGATGCGGTGGCCGCCGCCGTCGAGCAGCAGGACCAGCGGGCAGCCGTGCTCGAGGCAATGCGTGGCGACGCGCTCCACCTTGTGCTCGCCGATGCGGCCGTTGGAGCCGCCGAGCACCGTGAAGTCGAAAGCGCACAAGGCGACGGGCCGGCCGTCGATGCGCGCGTAGCCGGTCAGCACGCCGTCGGCAGGCGCCTGGAGGTTCTCCGTGTCGAAGGTGTCGCGCTTGGGCTGGACGAGCGCGCCGACCTCGTGGAAGCTGCCGTGGTCGACGAGCGCGGCGATGCGTTCGCGTGCCGTCAGCTTGCCCAGCCGATGCTGCCGCTCGATGGCGGTGGCGCGGGCAGTGTCGGTCAGCGCTTCACGCGCCGCGCGCAGGGCCTCGTGCGGCGTGGCCGGAGTGGAACCGTTGTCCATTCAGCCTCCCGTGCGCCGGCGGCCCTTCGGCGGCCGGTCGTGGCACCCGGGCGTGACGCCGCGCTCGCGCAGCGCCTGCTTGCGCACCTTCGCGGTCGGTGTCTTCGGCAGCTCTTCCATCAGATCCACGTAGCGCGGCACCATGAAATACGGCAAGCGGGCCTCCAGGAAGTCGAGCAGCTCGTCGGGATCCAGGACCATGCCGGTCCTGACGACGACGCACGCCAGGATGTCATCCTCCGTGGCATCGCTCGGAACGGCCACGACGGCCGCTTCCAGCACGGCCGGGTGCTCCATGATCTCCTTCTCGACCTCGAAGCTCGACACGTTCTCGCCGCGGCGGCGCATCGCGTCCTTCATGCGGTCCACGAACGCGTACTGCCCGTCGGGCTCGATGCGGAAAGCGTCGCCGGTGTGCAGCCATTGATTGCGCCAGGCCGACACAGTGGCTTCAGGCATGTCGTGATAGCCGTCCATCACCGACCACGGCTCGCGCGGGCGGATCAGCAGCTCGCCCACCTTGCCGGCGGGCACCTCGATATCGTGCTCGTCGACCAGGCGCACCTCGAAGTCAGGCCGCGGCACGCCGACGGCGCCCGGGCGCGCCTGCCCAGTGGGCGCGATCAGCGCCGTGGAACCCTCCGTGAGTCCGTACGCGGTACCCACGGTCTCTACGCCGAAGCGCCGCTTGAACTCGTCGAGCCGCGGGACCACCGGCACCATCAGGACCTGCTTCATGCCGTGCCGCGTGTCGTCGTCGCGCGGCGGCTGCTGGTAGAGGAAGTTGGCCATCGCGCCGAGCATCAGCGTGTACGTGCAACCGTAGCGGCGCACGTCGTCCCAGTACGTCGTGGCGGAAAAGCGCGGCAGCACCACGCTGCTCCCGCCGGCGATCAGGCTGTTGTAGATGCCCGCCCATTGCCCGCCGATGTGGAACAGCGGCAGCGTCACCAGCGTCACGTCCTCTGCGAGCGCGCAGCCCAGGATCGCCGGCGCCGCGTAGCCGTAGGCGTGCGCCTGCGTGACGCGCACCCCCTTGGAAGGCCCGGTCGTGCCGGACGTGTACATGATGCCCATCAGGTCCCACGGCTGCAGTGCCACGGGTCGCGCGCGCGGCCCCGGCAGGTCGTTCCACGCACGCAGCTTCAGGTGCGACGGCAGCGTGACGCGTCCCGGCTCGCCGCGCACGACGACGCATTCGAGCCGCTGCAGACGGTCAGCGACCTCCTCGAGCAACGGAAGGTAGGCCGCCTCGAGCACGATCACGCGGGCGCCCGAGTTGTTGATCACGTGGACCAGGATCGATCCCTTGTATGCCGTGTTCACCGGCACCTCGACCCGCGCCGTCAAGGCTAGCGCCCACCACGCGATCACGGCGTCGAGGTGGTTGTCGAGCATCAGCAGCACCGCATCGCCGGCGCCCACGCCCAGGCTGTCGAAGCCGCCCGCGATGGCAAGCGCCTCCTCGTAGAGGCCGCCGTAGCTCAGCGCGCGATCCGGGTCGCGCACCGCCGGGCGGTCCGGCTGGCGCTCCACATGGCGGCCGATGACCGCGGTGAAGGTTCGCTCGGCCAGCGGTGGCAGGCCGGGGCCCGCGAGCATGGCGGAAGAAGGCAGTGACGACACGTTGTCTCCCGGCCGCGGCTCACGCAGCACGAGCGGCGTAAAGGCTCTCGATCACGTCTGCGTACTTCTCGACGATGCGTCGCCGCTTCAGCTTCAGGGTCGGGGTCAGCGCCTCGTCGTCCGTGCCCGGTGGCGTATCGATCAGGTGGAACGCCTCGATGCGCGCACCGCCGGCGTCGTGCCGGTTCAGCTGCTCGATCTCCTGCGCAACGAGCGCAATGACTTCTCGGCTTGCACACAAGGAGCGGAAGTCGGAGAACGCAACCTGGCGTTCCTGGGCCCATTGCTCCACGTTCTCGTGGTCGATCATGACGAGGCACGACAGGTGCGACCGGCCATTGCCGATCACGATGGCGTCGGCGATGTACGGACTGAACTTCAGCCGGTTCTCCCAGATCGAGGGCGCCACCCGGTGACCCGCGGAAGTAACGATGATGTCCTGCAGCCGATCGGTCACGTGCAATGCGGCGAGGCCTCGGTAGCCGGCGAACACCGTCGGCCCGCGCACCAGGATCTCGCCGCGCTCGGACACCTTCAGCTCCACCGAGGGGATCGGCCGGCCGGCACTGCCGGGGCGGGACGCAGCACGGGCTACCGTCACGACGCCGCAGGCCTCGCTCAGCCCCCATGCCTCACGCAGGTCGATGCCCATGGCCCGGTACCAGCGGATCAGGTCGGGCGAGATCGGCGCCGACGCACTGACGCCGAAGCGAAGCCGGTCCAGCCCCATCATCCTGCGCAAGTTGTCGAGGACCAGTGTGCGGGCCAGGCGGTACTGCAGCCTCGCGCCGAGGGACGCAAGCTCTCCGCGTTCCCTGGCCGCGGCCACGCGCTGCCCGACGCCGATGGCGCGGGCATAGGCCCAGCGCTGCAGCCCGGTGGCCTCGTGCAGCGCGATGGCGAGCGTCGAGTACAGCCGCTCCCACATGCGCGGCACCGCCATGAACACATCGGGCTGCACCTCGCGCACGTTCTCGAACACCGTCTCTGCGTTTTCGACAAAGTTCATCACCGCGCCGAGCATCATGTCCAGGTAGGCGCCAGCCACACGCTCCATCGCGTGGCTGAGCGGCAGGAACATCACTCGCTCGCCCTCGCCCGTATCGTCGCCGAACCATGCCGCCCGCAGGGCGGTACACGCAGCGAGGATGTTCTCGTGCGTCAGCGGCACACCCTTGGGTCGCCCCGTGCTTCCCGAGGTGTAGACCAGCGCCGCGACGTCGCTTGACGAGCGCGCGGCGAGGCGACGTTCGATCAGCGAGCCGTCGGCGGCGAGCGCCTGCGCACCGCGACGCTTCAGCTCGTCGAAGCCGATCACTCGAGCGTCATCGAGATCGCGCAGCCCCTCCATCCGGAAGACCACGATGTGCCGCAGCGCAGGCAGCGGCGCATCCAGCACCTTGTCGAGCTGCTCGTCGTTCTCCACGAAGAGCACGCGCACGTCGGCTTCCTCGCACAAGGCCTGCACCTGGCGTGCCGGATCGCTCGCATGCAGCCCGCACACGACGGCGCCGGCCGTCTGCGCGCCCATGTCGGCAAAGATCCAGTCCCTGCTGGTGTTCGCGAGGATTCCGACCACGTCCCCGGGGCGAACGCCGAGCCCTGCGAGCGCCGCGGCGACCTGCCCTACGGCCTCGGCCGCCTGCTGCCAGCTGCTCGGCTGCCAGATGCCTAACTGCTTCTGCCGCAGCATCGGACGAGCAGCCCGCTCGCGGGCCCACTGCCAGAACATGCGCGGCAGCGTCGCGCTCCCGGTCGTCATTGCCAGGTCCTCCGCTTCTTCCAGCGGCGCTCGCCGCGCACGCCTGCCGTCTTGGCACCGAGATAGGCCTCGCGGATGTCCTCCTTCTCGCGCAGGCGGTCGCAGCGATCTTCCATCACGACCCGGCCGTTCTCCATGACGTAGCCGAAGTCCGCGACGTTGAGCGCCATGTTGGCGTTCTGCTCCACGAGCAGGATGCTCGTGCCGCGCTCCCGGTTGATGCGCACCACGATCTCGAAGATGTCCTTGGTGAGCTTCGGGCTGAGGCCCAGGCTCGGCTCGTCGAGCAGCATGAGCTGCGGGGCGGCCATCAAGGCCCGCGAGATCGCAAGCATCTGCTGCTGGCCGCCCGACAGCAGCCCGGCCGCCTGCTTCTGGCGCTCGCGCAGGTTGGGGAAGTAGCCGTACACCTGCTCGATGTCGCGTGCCACCCCGTCATGATCGGCGCGTGTGTACGCGCCCATCAGCAGGTTCTCGTGCACCGACAGCAGCGGGAACACCTCCCGCCCTTCGGGAACGTGGGAGAGGCCGCGCCGCACCACGGCCGCCGGCTCGGCGCCGGTGATGTCCTCGCCCTTGAAGTGAATTCGGCCGCGCAACGGGTCCAGCACGCCGGAGATGGTCTTCAGGACCGTGGACTTTCCCGCGCCGTTGGATCCGAGCACGGTCACGATGCTGCCTGGCGTGACCCGCAGGCTCACGCCGCGCACGGCCTTGACCGGCCCGTAGGCGCACTCCACGTTGGACAGCGAGAGCACGGCGTCCAGTGTCATGCCGCTCTCCGCAAGCTTTCGACGTCGTCCGACGTGCCGAGATACGCCTGGATGACACCGGGGTGGCTCTGCACCTCGACGGGCGTGCCTTGCGCCAGCACCTCGCCCTGGTTCATGGCCAGGACGCGATCCGACACGCGGGACACCAGCGACATGTCGTGCTCCACCATCAGCACGGTGATGCCGAGCTCGCTGCGAATGTCGTTGATCCACCATGCCATGCTGTCGGTCTCCTCGGGGTTGAGCCCGGAGGACGGCTCGTCCAGCAGCAGGAGCTTGGGCTTGGTGCCGTAGGGCAGCCCCGCGACCAGCGAGTTGCGGTGATGCTGCAAGTCGAGCAGCTCGATCACTTCCTCGGCGCGCAAGCGCGCCTCGAGCTCCGAGCGTTGCGCTGCCGGCGTGAAGAACAACTCCGACCAGAACCCTGCGCGACGGTGCGCATGGTGGCCGATCAGCAGGTTCTGCAATACCGTGGCGTGCTCGAACAGCTCGATGTTCTGGAACGTGCGCGCGATGCCGAGCGCCGCAATGCTGTGTGGCTGGAGGTCAGTGATCGTCGTGTCCTCGAACGTGATGTGGCCGGACGTCGGCTCGTAGATCCGGCTGATCAGGTTGAACATCGTCGTCTTGCCGGCACCGTTGGGCCCGATGAGAGTGAACACCTCGCCACGGCGTACATCGAAGCTCACGTGGTTGACCGCCATCACGCCGCCGAAGCGGACCGACACGTCGTGCACGGAGAGGATGGTTTCCAGCATGGTCCGGCTTTCCTCTACTTCAGTCGCTCGGATTTCTGGAACGCCTTCTGCCGCTTGAACATGCCCTTGCGGTACACGGGGAAGAGCTCGAGATAGGTGCGCACCTTCACCCAGCGCCCGTACAGGCCCGTGGGCTCGAACAGAACGAACCCCATGAGCACGAGGCCGAACACCACGGCTTGCAGGCCTGTGGCCTGTCCGATGGATGCCGGCAGCCAGTCCTTGGCCAGCGAGATGAGTTGCGGCATGGTGATGGTGAAAATGGCCCCGAGGAACGCGCCGTGCACCGAGCCGAGGCCGCCGACGACCACCAGCAGCAGCAGGTCGATCGATTGGCTGATGCCGAACTGCTCGGGGGAGACGAAGCGCAGCTTGTGCGCGTAGAGCGCCCCGGCCAGGCCGACGATGGCCGCCGACAGCGAGAACGCGAGCGTCTTGTAGCGCGCGAGGTGGATCCCCATGCTTTGCGCCGACACCTCGGAGTCGCGCATGGCGATGAACGCGCGGCCCGTCGACGTGCGCAGCAGGTTCAGGATGCCGAGCGTCACGAGGATGCAGAGCACGAGCGCGATGTAGTAGAAGCTTTCCGCCGACCTGAATTGCCAGTCGAAGACGGCCGGTGGCCTGATTTGCAGGCCGCCGTTGCCGCCGGTGACCGACTCCCACCGCGCCATCACTTCCTCGGCGATGAACCCGAACGCCAGCGTCGCGATAGCCAGGTAGATGCCCTTCACGCGCAAGGCGGGCAGGCCCACGACGACGCCGGCGGCCGCGGACAGCAACGCCGCGGCGGCCATCCCCGCAGGAAATGGCCAGCCATGTCCGACCAGATAGCCTTCCACGTACGCGCCGACGCCGAGGAACGCGGCATGCCCGATGGACACCAGCCCCGTGTAGCCGGCGAGCAGCATGAGCCCGAGCCCGGCGATCGCGTAGATCAGCACGAACGACGCTTGCGACAGCCAGTACGCGCTGGCCCACAGCGGCAGCGTGGCCATCACGATGGCCAGCAGCGCATACCAAAAGCGCTGGCCCGGCTGCCGCAAGAGCCGAATGTCCTGGGCATAGTCGGTCCGGAAGACGTATCGCATCTAGACCTTCTTGCGCGTCGGCGCGCCGAAGAGGCCGTTGGGCTTGACCATCAGCATGAGCAGCACCACCACGTATGCCGCCACGTCCTTGAATCCTTCGGGGAGATAGAAGCCGGCCAGCGCTTCGACCACGCCGATCACCAGGCCGCCCACCACGGCGCCCGGCAGGCTGCCGAAGCCACCCACCACCGCCGCCGGGAAGGCCTTCAGGCCGATGTAGCCCATGTTGACGTGGACGAACGTGAAGGGCGCGAGCAGCAGTCCGGCGAATGCCGCCACGCCGGCCGACAGGCCCCACACCAGCCCATTGAGTCGCTTGACCGGGATGCCCATGTAGTGGGCCGCGAGCTGGTTCTGCGATGACGCCTGCATCGCAATGCCGACCTTGGTGCGCTTGAACAGGAGGTACAGGCCCGTGCACAGCACGACGGTGATCGCGATCACGACCCCCTGCTCGTAGCTGAGCACCAGATTCCCGGCGCGCCACACCATGCCCTTGTAGGGCACATCCAGCGCGCTGGTCTCCGCGCCGATGACCGGCACCATGGTGATCAGCCCGCGCGTTACGTAGCCCAGCCCGATGGTCAGCATCACGACGGTGAACTGGGGCTGTCCCAGCACCGGGCGGATCGCCACGCGCTCGACCAGCACGCCGAACCCGACCATGCCGACCAGCGCGACGAGCATCGCGAGCCAGAACGGCAGGCCGACGAACTTCATGAGCGCGAGGCCGGCGAACGCGCCGAGCATCATGAGCTCGCCCTGCGCGAAGTTGACCGTTTCCGTCGCCTTGTAGATCAGCACGAAGCCGAGCGCGATGAGGGCGTAGATGCACCCCAGCGCGACGCCCGAGAAAACCTGCTGCAGGAAGTCCATGCCGTTCACCCGCCGGTGAATGAATCGCTCAGGGCGCGACGAAGTCGGTGATCGGCAGCCACTTGCCGTTTTTCATCTGCGAGACGCGGACGCCTTCGGAGCCCAGGTGCTTGGTCTTCGTGAACGTCATCGTGTCAAAGCCCAGCTTGTCGCGCGGGAAGGAGCTGCTCTCGAGCGTCTCGACGAAGCGTTTCGTCGTGAGGTTCGGCCCGACCTTCTCCAGCGTCTTGATGGTCCAGTCCATGATGCCGTAGCCCATGACAGCGAACTGGCCGGGATCCTCGTTGTACTTGGCCTTGTAAGCGGCAAACCATGCACGCGCCTGCGCGGGACCTTCGTCGGCGTAGGGCTGGGTCGCCGAATGCGAGGCCAGCAACCCCTCGGCGACCGGCCCGCCGAGCTTGGCCAGCAGATGGGTGTATGCGGCGGACGTGGCGACGAACTGGGGCGCGAACCCGATTTTCTTCGCCTCGTTCAGCGTGCCGACGGTCTCGCGCAGGGTGGTCCCCAGCACGACCGTGTCGCAGCCGGCGCCCTTCAGGCGCGCCACCTGCGACGAGAAGTCGGTGGCACCGCGCTTGTAGGTGGTTCGCTCGCCGATCGTCTTGCCGATCGGCTTCATCGCCGCGTCGACGCCGGCCATCAACTCGGAGCCGAGGTCGTCGTCCTGGACCAGCGAGCACCACTTGCGGTCCGCATGGCTGGCGTTCAGGGCCTTCACGATGGCCTTGCCTTGCTGGAAGTACGGCACCGAGAACGCGAACTTCATCTCGGGCGGCTCGTACAAGCCGCGTGCCGAGCCCAGGGGGAACAGGTTGACCACGCCGGCGTCCATGAAGACCTGCTCGGTGGTGAGCGCGATGGTCGTGCCCATCGAGCCGGCGACGGCGAAGATGCCGTCGCTCTGCGACAGCTTCTGCGCGGCGAGCATGGCCTTCTTGGTGTCGTAGCCCGAGTCTTCGACCAGCAGCTTGATCTTGCGCCCGGCGACGCCGCCGGCGGCGTTCGACTCGCCGATGCGCATGTTCATGCCGTTCAGCGTCTCCTTGCTGTACGCCGCGAGCGGACCCGACAGGTCCTGGATCGTGCCGATCCTGATCTCGTCCTTCGTGATGCCGGGATCGGCAGCCATGCCGCACAGCGGCACGAGGGTGAGCGCGACGGCGGCGAACAGGTGCCAGCGGGGTTGCGACATGCATGTCTCCTTCGGTTTTCGCATCGGCCAGTGCACCGACTGTAGGAAACACGCGCGGCGCAATCTTGCGCGAATTGGCTAAGAGAGCCGGCTTCGCTTCAAGTGCAGGCCGGCGGCCTCGCGGTCCCACGCGCCGGGCGCAATGCCCTCGTCGCGCAGCGCGTGCTTCTGCACCTTCTGCGTCGGCGTCTTGGGCAGTGCGTCGACAACACGCACGTAGCGCGGCACCATGAAATGCGGCATGCGCGGGATCAGGTACCGGACCAGCGCTTCGGGATCGACCGATGCGCCGGGCCGTGGCACCACCGCGACCAGCACCTCGTCCTCGCCCAGCGGGCTGGGGACGGCCACGGCGGCCGCCTCCATCACCGATGGATGACCACACACCTCCGCCTCCACCTCGAACGACGAGATGTTCTCGCCACGCCGGCGAATCGAGTCCTTCATGCGATCGACGAAGCGATAGTCGCCGGTCTCGTCGATGCGGAAGGCGTCGCCGGTGTGGAACCAGCCGTTGCGCCAGGCGCGCGCCGTCGCCTGCGGATCGCCGAAGTAGCCGTGCGTCATGGCCCACGGGCGGTCGCTGCGCACGACCAGCTCGCCTACTTGGCCCGGCGCGACCTCGCAGTCGTTCTCGTCCACGATGCGCACCTCGATGCCGGCGCGCGGCCGGCCGCACGAGCCGAGCGATGCCGGGTTGGGCGGCGACACCAGCGGCACCGACACCTCGGACATGTTGAACAGCGTGTAGATGTCGCAGCCGAAGCGCTCGCGGAACTTCGCGGCGTCCTCGCACAACGGAATCATCAGCGCATGGCGCAGCCCGTGACCCCGGTCGTGCGCCGCCGCCGGTGCTTTCGCGAGCAGCGTCGCCATGCTGCCCAGCAGGCAGCAGAACGTGCTCCCGGTGCGCGCCACCACCGACCAGAACGTGTCGAGCTTGAACGAGTCCACGATAGCGACCGAGGCGCCGCGCAGCAGCATGGCGTACACCGCCACCGTCCCGCCGACATGGAAGAGCGGCAAGGTGACCAGGTAGCGGTCCTCCGCGTCCAGGTAGGGGAATGGATCGAAGGCTGCGGAGTACAGGTGGAGGTAGGAAGACTCCACGCCCTTCGACGGCCCCGTCGTGCCCGACGTGAAGACGATGCTCTGGTTGTGCCAGGGCAGGATTTCCTGCGGTGGCGTCAGCACGGCGGCCGTTTCACTATCGAGCCGTTGCTGTGGATGCCAGACAAGCGATCCTCCGGCGGGAGGGGAATCGCCACGCACGACGATCACCTCACGCAGCGTCGACACGTCAATCTCGGAGAGCCGATCCGCGAGCGCCGCATGCGCCACCATGATGCGCGAACCGGACGTGCGCACCACATGCTCCAGCAACCGTCCGCGATAGGCGGTGTTCAGCGGCACGTAGATTCGCACCGAACCAGACGCGCAGCGCATCCGGCCCGTTGGGCAGCCACGAAAGCACGTTGTCGCCCTGCGCGACGCCCAGCGTCTGCAAGCCCGCGGCGGCTCGGCGGGCATTGGCCAGCGTCTGCGACCAGGTCCATTCGCTGCCGTCCTCGAAGCGGGCGAACACGGCATCCGGCTTCTCGGCGGCCCAACGCTCGAGCACGGGCTTGAGCACGCAGGAAGACGCGTCAGGCACCCGGGAATCGAACCACGGTTGGGTCATGAAGGGTCCTCGTCAGAAGGGCTCGATAAGCCGCTTTCGCGTCGTCCGCGGCGGTGGGGGCGGCAAGGACTCGAGCGTGCGCAACAGCAGCTCGCGCGTGTCCGCCGGATCGATGACGTCGTCGTAGGTGAAGCGGCTGCCCGCCACGATGGCCGAGTGCTCCTGCTTCAGCTCGGCGGTCAGCCGCGCATGCAGCCGGGCCCGTTCATCGAGGTCGTCGATCGCCTCGAGCTCGCGTCGGTAGATGATGTTCACCGCGCCTTCCAGGCCCATCCCGCCGTACTCTGCGGTCGGCCACGCCAAGAGGATCGCAGGGTCGAGCGGCTGCGAGCCCATGATGTAGTAGCCCAGGCCATAGGCCTTGCGCAGGACCACGGTCAGCAGCGGCGTGGTGGCATTCGCAATCGCCGTGAGCAGTCGCGCGCTGTGACGCACCAGGCCCGTCTTCTCGGCTTCGGGCCCGACCATCAGCCCCGGCGTGTCGCACAGCAGAAGCAGCGGAATGTCGAAGGCATCGCAGATGGAAGCGAAGCGTGCCGACTTCACGGAACCTTCGCTGTCGATGGCGCCCGCCAGTTGCAGCGGCTGGTTGGCAATGACGCCGACCGCGCGGCCATCGAGGCGAATGAGTGCCGTCACGATGCACGCGCCGAAGGCAGGCTTCAGTTCGAGAACGCTGTCGGCGTCGGCCAGGGTTTCGATCACGCGCCGGACGTCGTAGCCCTGTCGCGGATTCTCCGGCACCAGCTCGCGCAGCAGTGTCTGGTCGGCAACGTCGCCGCAGGGCTGCGGTGGACCGAAGTACGCGAGATAGCGCTGCGCGAGCGCCACGGCCTGGGCGTCGTCCTCAGCCACCAGGTCGTAGACGCCGGATCGCTCGTGGATTTCCGCCGCGCCGATTTCCTGCGGCGTGTACTTGATGCCGAGGGCGGCCTCGACGAGGGGCGGTCCGGCCATGCCCATCGCGCTGCCGCGAACGCCGATCAGCAGGTCGCACATCCCCGCGAGATTGGCCTGCCCCGCGAAGGCCACGCCGGGAACCACCCCGATGGTCGGCACCAGCCCCGACAGGCGCGCAAAGACGACGAAGGTCGGCGTCTTGCCGCGTGCCGCAAGCAGCATGTCGTGGGGGCGTGCGCCGCCGCCGTCGAGCCAGCACACGACCGGCAGCCGGAAGCGCAGCGCGTGCTCGAACATGCGCGTCATCTTCATGTGGTTGATGGCGCTCTGCGTGCCGGCGTAGACCGTGTAGTCGTACAGCACGAGGTCGGTAGGCTGCCCGCCGATGCGTGCCGTGCCCATCACCAGGCCGTCTGCCGCGCCGGTCATGCCTTCGGTGGCCGGCTGAGC
>VBDL01000155.1 GCA_005884255.1 Betaproteobacteria bacterium
ACGCGAAGGTCGAGTGGCTGCTGTCGCGCATCGTCGACAAGTCCCCGACGGGCATCCGCCGCGGCAAGTACGCGATGCGCGCCATCGAGGCGATGTCGTTCGACCAGGCGATCGCCTACACCGAAAGCCAGATCGCCCTGCTTGCGATGACCGAGGACGCCAAGGAAGGCATGGCCTCGTTCAACGAGAAGCGCAAGCCGCTGTGGACCGGTCGATGAAGCAGCAACCATCGGCGGTGATCGAAGGACCGAACATGGATTTCCGGCACAGCGCGAAGACCGCCGACTTGCGACAGCGCATCGACGAGTTCATGGATCGTCATGTGTTCCAGGTCGAGCACGACTACCGCGAGCAGGTGCATCGAAGCGGCGACTCCCACACGCGCTATCGCACGCCGCCGGTGTTGCAGGAACTGAAGGCGCTCGCGCGCTCGCAGGGCCTGTGGAACTTGTTCCTGCCGGGCGCGCACGGCGCCGGGCTCAGCAATCTCGAGTACGCGCCGCTCGCGGAGTCCATGGGCCGAGTGCTGTGGGCCCCGGAGATCTTCAATTGCTCCGCCCCCGACACGGGGAACATGGAGGTGCTGGCCCAGTACGGCACGCCGCAGCAGCAGCGGCAGTGGCTCGAGCCGCTGCTGGCTGGCGAGATCCGGTCCTCGTTTTCGATGACGGAGCCGGAAGTCGCCTCGAGCGATGCGACCAACATCCGCTGCGAGATCCGCCGCGAAGGCGACCACTACGTCATCAACGGGCGAAAGTGGTTCACCTCGGGGGCCTTGAACAAGGACTGCAAGCTGCTGATCGTGATGGGGCAGAGCGCGCCGGACCATCCGGACGCGCACAAGCAGCAATCCATGATCCTCGTGCCGAAGGACACTCCCGGCGTGCGCATCGTGCGCGACATGCAGGTGTTCGGCTACGACGACGCGCCGGTCGGCCACCCGGAGATCGTGTACGAGAACGTGCGCGTGCCGGTGGGCAACATGCTGCTGGGCGAGGGCCGCGGGTTCGAAATCGCGCAGGGCCGTCTCGGGCCGGGGCGCATCCACCATTGCATGCGGCTGATCGGCTGCGCACAGCGGGCGCTGGAGCTGATGAGCCGGCGCGCCACGCGCCGCGTCGCCTTCGGCAAGGCGCTGGGCGAGCATGGTCCGGTGCGCGAGGACATCGCGCACTCGTTCTGCGACATCGAGCAGGCGCGCCTGCTGACGCTGCGCGCCGCCGACAAGATGGACCGGGAGGGCAACAAGGCCGCCCGCGATCTCATCGCGGCGGCCAAGATCGTCGTGCCGACGGCGGCAGCGAGGGTGATCGATCGCGCCATCCAGGTCTTCGGCGGCGCCGGCGTGTCGCAGGACACGTTCCTCGCCGAGGCCTACGCCTATGCGCGCTTCATGCGCATGGGCGACGGCCCGGACCAAGTCCACCTGGCGGCGCTGGGCAAGGCGCTGGTCAAGCGGTACGGCGCCGAGGCGACACCGTCGTCGGCCAACGCCGAGCCGCGTCCTGCCTCCAGGGCCTCGCTGTTCCCGACCCCCTGATGAGCGAAGTCGTCAGCACGCCGCCGCTGGACCTGCCGCTCGTGGGCGCGTGGCTCGAGGCCCACGTGCCGTCGTTCCGCGGACCGCGCAGCGCCGAGCGCATCGTCGGCGGAAACTCCAACCCGATCTGGCGGCTCGAGGCGGCCAGCGGACGCTACATCCTGCGCACGCAGCCGGCCGGCGCGCTGCTGAAGAGCGCGCACGCGCTCGACCGCGAGGTCCGTGTGCTGCAAGCGCTGCGAGGAAGCGCCGTTCCGGTGGCCGCCGTGCACGCGCTGTGCAAGGACCTCGACGTGACGGGCGTCCAGTTCTATCTGATGGACTTCGTGGCCGGCGAAGTGCACCGCGATCCACGGATGCCCGAGGTCGCGCGGGAGCGCCGCGCGCAACTGTATGCCGCCGCGATCGACATGCTGGCGACGATCCACCGCGCCGACATCGACGCGCTCGGGCTGCGCGATTTCGGCCGTGCCGGCCACTACTACCAGCGGCAACTGCACCGCTGGACGCAGCAATTCCGCACCGCGCTGCCCGAAGGCGAGCCGACCATGGAAGCGCTGATCGCGGCGCTGGAGAAAGACCTGCCGCCCGATGACGCCGAGCCGGTGCTGCTGCATGGCGATTCGCGGCTGGACAACCTGATGTTCGAACCAGGCACCGAGCGCATCGCGGCCGTGCTGGACTGGGAACTGTCGACGCTCGGCCATCCGCTGGCCGATCTGGGCCAGTTCCTCGCGGTGCAGGCGCTGCCCTACGACTACCTGCTGCCGGGACTGGCCGGGATCGACCGGCGCGCGGCGGCGATCCCGTCCATCGACGAGCAGGCCGCGCGCTACTTCGAAGCGACCGGCAAGGCACCGCGCGACATGCGCTTCTATCAAGCGTTCGCGATGTTCCGCCAGGCCGCGATGTCGGCGGGCCTCAAGCGACGGGCCGAGCTCGGTACAGCGGTGGCCGAAAGCGCCCTGCATTTCGGCAAGACGCTGGACGTCTTCGCACGCGTCGGTCTGGATCTGTTGGAAGGACGAGCGAGGAGATGAGCATGAATCCGTTCGATCTGAAGGGCAAGGTGGCGCTGGTCACCGGTTCGACCATGGGCATCGGCGAGGCGACGGCGCGCGTGCTGGCACAGGCCGGTGCGCATGTCGTCATCAACAGCCGCAAGCAGGCGGAGTGCGATCGCATTGCCGGGCAATTCCGGGAATCGGGCCTGAGCGCCGAAGGACATGCCTGCCACATCGGGCGCATGGAGGACATCGCGGCCATCGCAGAGCATTTGCGCGAACGCCATGGCGGCCTCGACATCCTCGTGAACAACGCGGTGCTGAGCCCGTGGCGCACGATCGATGACACGGACGTGGGCATCTTCACCAAGGCGGTGGAGGTGGACCTGCGCGGCTACTGGTACCTGTCGGTGGAGGCCACGAAGCTGATGAAGCCGCGCGGCGCCGGCAGCATCGTCAACATCGCGTCTGTTGCCGCGTGGCACCCCGAGAAGATGCTCGGCCTGTATTCCACGCTGAAGACGGCGCTCATCGGCATGAGCCGCGCGTTCGCCCTCGAATACGGCGAGTTCGGCATCCGCGTGAACACGGTGCTGCCCGGCCTCATCCAGACGAAGCTGGCCGATGCTTTCGACGACGAGACCAAAGCGCGCGTCACCGCGAGGACGCCGCTACGGCGGCTGGGCAATCCGGAAGACGTCGGGCATGCGGTGCTGTACCTCAGCACGCCGGCGGGCAGTTTCGTGAGCGGCGCCAGCCTCGTGGTCGACGGCGGCATGAGCGTCGGGTTGTTCTGAATCATCACGGGAGTACGTGCATGAAGGCGGTGTTGTGCAAGCGGCATGGGGGACCAGAGACGCTGGTCATCGAGGAAGTTCCTTCGCTGCGGGCGCAGGCCGGCGAGGTCGTGATCGCAGTGCATGCGGCGGCGGTGAACTTCCCCGACACGCTGATCATCGAGAACAAGTACCAGTTCAAGCCCGCGCTGCCGTTTTCCCCGGGCGGCGAGGTGGCTGGCACGGTGAAGGCGGTCGGCGATGGCGTCACCGGGTTCGCGCCCGGTGATCGCGTCATCAGCGCGTGCGGCTGGGGCGGCTTCGCCGATGAAGTGGCGGTGCCGCAGCGCAAGGTCGTGCACCTGGCGGACGGCGTGACGATGGAGGCCGGTGCCTCGCTGCTGATCACCTACGGCACCACCCACTACGCGCTCACCGAGCGCGCGAGGCTGCAGTCGGGCGAGACGCTGCTCGTGCTGGGCGCGGCCGGCGGCACGGGCCTGTCGGCGGTGGAGATCGGCAAGCTCATGGGCGCGCGCGTGATCGCGGCCGCGTCCAGCGCGGACAAGCTGGCGTTCGCACGCCGCCACGGCGCCGATGCCACCATCGACTATTCGAAGGAAGACCTGCGCGAGCGGCTGAAGGCGCTCACCGATGGCCGCGGGGTCGACGCGGTGTACGACCCCGTCGGCGGCGCCTACACCGAGCCGGCGCTGCGCAGCATGGCCTGGGGTGGCCGCTACCTGGTGATCGGCTTCACCGCGGGCGAGATTCCCCGCCCGCCGCTCAACCTGCCCTTGCTCAAGGGCTGCTCCATCGTCGGCGTGTTCTACGGCGGATTCTCGGAACACGAGCCGCAGCGCTACCAGACCTTGCTGGACGAGCTGATGCAGTGGCTGGCGCAGGGACGCGTCCGCCCGGCCATCACCTCACGCCGTCCTCTCGAGGAAGCCGCCGCGGCGTTGGAGGACGTGGCGGCGCGGCGCGTGATCGGCAAGATCGTCCTCACCACGGCGCTCGGTCGTGGGCAAACGCCGGTGAGTCGGTAGGCGGCCATGCGCGTCGACGGCCAGGTCGTGGTGGTGACGGGCGCCGGCAGCGGCATCGGTGCGGCGATGGCGCGACGATTCGCCGAGGAAGCGGCCCAGTGTCGCGGACCATCGGGCGCGGAAGTGGGTCATGCCCGTGGTGTCGATGTGGCCGATGCCGAGGATCTCCGTCGCTTGATCGATGGCGTCGAGCGCGACATCGGCCCCATCGGGCTCTTCTGCTCCAACGCGGGCCTGGGCGTTCGCGAGAGCGACCCATCGCCGGCGACGTGGCAACGCCTGTGGGACGTCCACGTGATGGCCCATGTGCACGCGGCGCGAACGCTCATTCCCCGCATGCAGGCGAGGGGAAGCGGCTGGCTGTTGTCCACGGCGTCCGCGGCCGGGTTGCTGTCGCAGTTCGACGCGCCCTACGCCGTCACCAAGCACGCGGCAGTCGCCTACGCGGAGTGGCTGGCGATCATGCACGGCGGCGACGGCATCGGCGTGAGCTGCCTGTGCCCCGGTGCGGTCGACACGCCGATGTTGCGCGCCGAGAGCGCCGAGCGCCAGGCCGCGGTGGCGAACGGCATGGCGCCGATGTCGCCGGAAGAGGTTGCCGACATCGTGGTGCAAGGGCTCACGGACGAACGGTTTCTCATCCTCACCCATCCGCAGGTGGCGCAGTGGGTGCAGCGCAAGGCGGCGGACCCGGAGCGGTGGATCCGCGGAATGCGACGGGTGCAGCGGACCTGATCTCTGCGAAAGCCTAGTCGGTCGCGAGCCGATACCACGCCACGCCATCGGCATCGAGCGAGCGTGTCGCCTCGCCGCGTTGCATCAGGTGGTTCAGGCACGCCACGGCCTCTCCGGTGGCCATGCCGAGCAAGGGCGCGTCGGCATCGCTGATGGGGCGCGCGAACAGCGCTGCGAAGACGTCGACGACCCGCTTCGGCTCGCCGAGCGATCGGCGCAGCCGTCGCAGCGATGTCTCCTGGCCTCGTTCCAGCGCATCGATGCGCGCGTGCAGGCCGCGGAAACATTCGTTGTGTGCCGGTAGCACGAGCACGTCGTCGGGCACCTCGCGCCTGAGCTTGGCCAGCGACTCCAGCCAGTTGCTCATCGGGTCGGCATCGGGTTCGGTCGGATGCACCGACACGTTCGACGAGATGCGGGGCAGGATCTGGTCACCGGAGATCAACACCTTCAGTTCCGGGCAGTACAGGCAGGCGTGCTCGGGCGAGTGCCCGCTGCCGACCACCACACGCCAGGTGTTCGTGCCGATGCGCAGCTCCTCGCCGTCGCACAGGCGCCGATAGCTGTCCGGGAGCGTGTGGATGTGCTTGCCGAAGTTGCCGAAACGCGCACGGTAGGCCTCGATCGCCGCCGCGCTCCAGCCGGCACGGCGGCAGAACTCGATGGCATCATCCGGCGCCTCGCGGCCGGTGTCGGACACCATGACGCGGCAGCTCAGGTACTCCAGCCGCGTCATCCACAGGCGAACGCCGAACTTGCGCGTCAGCCAGCCGGCCATGCCGACATGGTCGGGATGCATGTGGGTGACGAACACGCGCGTCAGCGGGCGCTCGTCGGGCGAGTTCGCGAACAACTCGCGCCAGACGAGCACCGTCTCCTCGTTGCGCACGCCGGTGTCGACGATGGCCCACCCCTCGCCATCGTCGAGCGCCCACAGGTTGATGTGATTCAGCGCATAGGGCAACGGCATCCGGATCCAGTGCACGCCTGGCGCCACCTCGAGGGCTTGCCCGCGTGGGGGTGGTCCTTCGAACGGGTAGGTCAGGGTGGGCTTGGGCTCGTCGCTTCCGGTCATGTGCGATCAGAACGCATTCCTGGACTCGGCGCATGACGAGGACCGAATCACCATGAAACTCGATCCAGCCACTTCCCACAAGACCCTCGCCACTGCCCGCCGCTAGTCTCCCCTCATCGGCAACTCCCCCGCCCACGGCATGCGTCAGGCACGCCCTCGGGCCGCACGCCATGACCGCTCCCGTCACCTTCAGCCGCCAGGACCGCGTCGGTCTCCTGTGCATCGACAACCCGCCGGTCAACGCGATCTCACCGCAAACAGTGGCGGCCATGACCGAAGCCTTCGATCGCTTCGAGGCGACGAGCGACCTCGACGCGCTCGTCATCTACTGCGCCGGCCGGACTTTCGTGGCCGGCGGCGACATCGCCTCGTTCGAGCGTCCCGATTTCAGCGCCAAGCCCTACAACGATCTGCTCGCCCGCATCGAGAACAGCCGCCGGCCGGTCATCGCGGCCATGCATGGGACCGTGCTCGGCGGAGGCCTCGAGCTGGCGATGGCGTGCCACCGGCGTGTGGCGCAGCCGGACACGAAGGTCGGGCTGCCCGAAGTGAAGCTCGGCCTCTTGCCCGGATCGCTGGGCACGCAGCGCCTGCCGCGCCTCGTGGGTGCCCCGCTCGCGCTCGACATGATCCTCAGCGGACGCATGATCGGCGCCCGGCAGGCGTTGGAGGCCGGACTGGTCGATGAATTGAAGGAAGGGGAGCCGCGCGACGCGGGCATCGCGGCGGCGCAGGCTTTGATGGCTGTTGGAAGTGCGCCGCGGCGCACCTCCGGCCTGCCCGTGCCCCCGGTGCCAGAAGGCCTGTTCGCCAAGGCGCAGGCCGATGCCGCCAGGAAGCCGGCTTATCCCGCACCGGCGGCGATCGTGCGCGTCGTCCAGGCCGCCACGGAACTCCCCTTCGCCGAAGGCGAGCAGGTGGAGGCGCGCGAGTTCGAGGCCTTGCGCACGTCGCCATCGTCAAAGGGCCTGCGGCATCTCTTCTTCGCCGAACGCGAAGCCGCCAAGATCCCCGGCCTGTCGCGCGACACGACGCTGCGCCCGGTGCGACGCGTCGGCATCGTCGGCGCCGGCACCATGGGTGGCGGCATCGCCATGAACTTCATCAACACCGGCATTCCGACGGTGGTGGTCGAGGCGAGCGACGAAGCCCTGCAACGCGGCCTGGGCCTCGTGCGCAAGAACTACGAGGCCAGCGCCGCCAAGGGCAAGCTCACCGGCCTGCAGGTGGAACAGCGCATGAGCCTGCTCACCGGGTCGCTGGACTACGCGGCGCTCGCCGACTGCGACCTCGTGATCGAGGCGGTGTTCGAGAACCTTGACCTGAAGAAGCAGGTGTGCGCGAAGCTCGGCGCCGTCGCCAAGCCGGGCGCGATTATCGCCACCAACACATCCACGCTCGACGTCGACGTGCTGGCGCAGGCCACCGGCCGGCCGGCCGACGTGCTGGGCATGCACTTCTTCAGCCCGGCCAACGTGATGCGGCTGCTCGAGGTGGTTCGCGGTGAGGCCACGGCGCCCGACGTGCTGGCCACGGTGATGAAGCTGGCCGCCAGCACGGCCAAGGTCGCAGTCGTCTCCGGCGTGTGCTATGGCTTCATCGGCAATCGCATGGCCGAGGTCTACATGCGCGAGGCCGAGTTCCTGATGATGGAAGGTGCCGAGCCGCGGCAGATCGACGGTGCGGTGGAAGCGCTCGGCATGGCGATGGGTCCGTGCCGCATGCTGGACATGGCGGGCGTCGACGTCGGCGCCAAGACCGTCATCGAATACGGCAAGGCCGGCGGCCTGCCGCCCGACCCGAGCTACCGCGCGGTCGTGCGCAAGCTCTTCGAGCTGGGCCGCTTCGGGCAGAAGACCGGCGCCGGCTACTACCGCTATGACGGCCGCACGCCGGTGCCCGACCCTGAGCTGTCGGCCATCGCCCGCTCGCT
>VBDL01000156.1:0-3165 GCA_005884255.1 Betaproteobacteria bacterium
GGCGAGCTGGTGCCCAAGCGTCTGGGGCAGACGCACCCCGAGACGGTGGCGCGCCTGGTGGCGCCGACGATGAACTGGCTCGCGATGGTCACGCGCCCCTTCGTGCGCCTGCTGTCGGTGTGCACCGATGCGACGTTGCGCCTGATGGGCGTGCGCCCCGGCGCCTCGCGCAGCGTCACCGAGGAAGAGATCGCCGCCAGCCTCGAGGAGGGCCTGGACGCCGGCGTCATCGAGGCGCAGGAGCACCAGATGGTGCGCAACGTGTTCCGCCTCGACGAGCGGCAGGTCGGCTCGATGATGATCCCGCGCACCGACATCGCCTGGCTCGACGTCGCCGCCTCCAGCGAAGACGTGCTGACCCTGCTGGCCGAGACCGACCACTCGCGCTACCCCGTCTGCCGCGGCGGCCTGGACGATGTGCTGGGCGTGGTCACGGCGCAGACGCTGCTGCAGCAGGCGATGAAGCGCGGTGGCTTCGCGCTGACAGAGGACCTGCAGCCTCCGGTGTTCGTGCCCGAGACGCTGTCGGGCATGGAGCTGCTCGAGCACTTCCGCGCCTCGGCCTCGCAGCTGGTGTTCGTCGTCGACGAATACGGCGAGGTGCAGGGCGTGATCAGCGTGCGCGATGTGCTCGAGGCCATCACCGGCGAGTTCGCCACCGCGACCAGCGAAGGCGCCTGGGCCGTGCAGCGTGCCGACGGCAGCTGGCTGCTCGATGGATTGATCCCCGTGCCGGAGCTGAAAGACCGGCTCGAACTGAAGGAGCTGCCCGAGGAGGATCGCGGGCGCTACAACACCCTGGCCGGCATGATCATGCTGCTGCTCGGGCGCCTGCCGCATACCACCGACACGGTCGAGTGGAACGGCTGGCGCTTCGAGGTCGTCGACCTCGACGGCAAGCGCGTGGACAAGGTGCTGGTCAGCAAACTCGACGAATCCGAAGGAGACACCTCGCCATGATGCCCCCCGCCTTGTACAAGAAGCCCGCCGCGCTCGACCGCGAGAAGCATCGCCAGCTGCGCCTGAACCCGGTGAGCGGGTATGGCTTCCTGAGCGGAATGAACTCGCTGTTCATCACCGTCGGCGAGTTCGCCGATGCCGCGCGCGAGTACCCCATCGTCTTCATCCCCGCCGGCAAGGATGAAACCAATGGCGAGGAGAACCTGGCGCCGGTGGCCGTGCTCGGCCTCACGCAGGGCGAGAACCTGTTCCTCAAGCCCGACGGTTCCTGGGCGGCCGACTACATGCCGGCCTTCGTGCGCCGCTATCCGTTCGCGATGGCGCACGTCGACAAGGACACGCTCGCCGTGTGCCTGGACGAGGACTACCCCGGTTTCTCGCAGACCGAAGGCGGCCGACTGTTCGAGGACGACGGCCAGCCGACGCCCACGCTGAAGAACGTGCACGAATTCCTCGAGAACTTCGAGCGCGAGGCCGAGCGCACCCGGCTGTTCTGCCGCGAGCTGCAGCAGGCGCAACTGCTGCAGCCGATGCGCTTCGATGCGCAAATGCCCAGTGGCGAGAGCGTGACGATCGATGGCTTCATGGCCGTCGACGTCGAGAAGTTCAACGCGCTGCCCGATGCGAAGATTCTCCAGATGCACAAGAACGGCATGCTCGGTCTGATCCATCTGCAGCAGGCGTCGCTGGGCAACATGCGGCGGCTGGCGCAGCGCCGCGCCGTGGCCCGGGCGAGCTGAAGTCGCGCCGCCATGTCCTTGTCCGTCTTCGAAGGATTCCTGTCCACGCCCGAGATGCTCGAGGTGTTCGCCGGCCCATCGGTGGTGCAGGCGATGATGGACTTCGAGGCCGCGCTGGCGCGAGCGCAGGCCGCCGAGGGCGTGATCTCGCGCGACGCCGCACTGGCCATTGCCGGCGTGTGCAAGGCCGAGCTGTACGACGTGGAGGCCATCGTCGCGGCCAGCCGCCGCGCCGGCAGCCTGGCCATTCCGCTGGTGGCCAAGCTCACCGAGACGGTGGCGCTGTTCAACGGCGAGGCGTCGCAGGTCGTGCACTGGGGCAGCACCAGCCAGGACGTGATCGACACGGCGACCGTGCTGGTCACGCGCCGCGCGATGGCGCTGATCGACCGCGACCTGTCGGCGCTGATCGCGTCGCTGCTGGCGCTCTACGAGCGGCACGGCCACGCACCGCTGCTGGCGCGCACGCTGATGCAGCCGGCGTCGGTCACGAGCTTCGGCTTCAAGCTCGCGGGCTGGCTGGCGGCGCTGGTGGGCGCGCAGCAGCGCCTGCATGCGGCCGCACCGCGGGCGCTGCAACTGCAGTTCGGCGGCGCCGTCGGCTCGCTCGCCACGCTGGGCACGCAGGGGCCGGCGGTGGCGCGGCGCGTCGCCGGCCTGCTGCAGCTGCCCGAGCCGCAGGGCGTGTGGCACACGCAGCGCGGCGACTGGGTCTCGCTCGGCTGCGAGATCGGCGTGCTGGTGGGTTCCTTGAGCAAGATCGCCACCGACTGGGCCTTGATGGGGCAGGGTGAAATCGGCGAGCTGGCCGAGCCGTCCGGCGCCGGCCGGGGTGGCTCGAGCGCCATGCCGCACAAGCGCAATCCGGTGTCGTCGATGTTCGCGCTGGCTGCCGCGCAGCGCGCGCCGCAGCGCGTGGCCGCGCTGCTGTCGGCGATGGCGCAGGAACACGAGCGCGGCCTCGGCAACTGGCAGGCCGAGCTGGCCGAATGGGCCGGGTTGTTCGTCTCGGCGCACGGCGGCCTGAAGGCGCTGGCCGATGCGGCTGCGGGGCTGGCGGTCGACGAGGCGCGCATGCTCGTGAACCTCGGCAGCCTGCGCGGCGTCGTGCACGCGGAAGCCGTGGCGATGCGCATGGCCCGCGTGGTCGGCAAGCCGAAGGCGCAGGCGCTGCTGGAGATGCTGTCGCGCCGCGCGCTGGCCGAGCGCGTCGAGCTCAAGACCCTGGCATTGCAGGCGCTGGACGATGACGCGGTGCTGCGCGCCGCCGTGCCGCGCGCCGACGTCGAGACGCTGTTCGATCCGCACGTGGCGGCCGCCTCGGCCGTGGCGCGCGCCGACGAGGCACTCGCACGCCTGCGGCCGCAAGCGCGGGCGCTGGCCGCAGCGCAGCCGTGGGCGCTGTTTCTTTCTGGAGCTTGACCATGTCGCGCGAAGACGATTTCGACCGAGGGCTGAAGAACCG
>VBDL01000156.1:3200-9363 GCA_005884255.1 Betaproteobacteria bacterium
TTCATCACGCGCTATGCGTGGCACGACATCTGGGGCCGCCCGGGGCTCGACCACACGACGCGCCGCCTGCTCGTGCTCGGCATGACGATGGGCCTGGCGCGCTGGGAGGAGTTCGAACTGCACTGCCGCGCTGCCATCCGCGGCGGCGTGCCGGTCGACACGATCAAGGAAACGCTGATGCAGGGCGCCATCTACTGCGGCGTGCCGGCGGCCAACACCGCGTTCAAGATCACCGGCGAGATCCTCAAGGAGGAGGGCTTGCTGCCCGGGCCGGCACCGCTCGTGGCGGGAGCGCGCGTGCAGACGCACCACACCTTCAGCCAGCCGCAGCTGCACGTCGCTCTGCAAGGCGCCGATGCCGGCCTGCCGATCGTGCTGAGCCACGCGCTGGGGCTGGATTTGTCGATGTGGGACGGGCTCGCCGGGGAGCTCGGCAAGACGCACCCGGTGCTGCGTTACGACCATCGCGGCCACGGCGGTTCGGCCGTGCCGCCGGGGCCGTACGCGCTGGACGATCTGGTCGACGATGCCGCGCGCCTGATCCGCGAATGGGGCCGCGGGCCGGTGGTGTTCATCGGCCTGTCGATGGGCGGCATGGTCGCGCAGGGGCTGGCGATCCGTCATCCGGAGCTCGTGAAGCGCGTGGTGCTGGCCAATACCGCGGCGCAGTACTCCGACGCGGCCAAGGCCGCGTGGACGCAACGCATCGCGGCCGTGCAGCAAGGCGGCATGGCCGCGGTGGCCGACATGGTGGTCGAGCGCTACCTGCACGCCGGGTTCCGCAACGCAAATCCCGCCGCTGCGCAGGCGCTGCGCGAGCAGATCCTGCGCAGCGATGCGGCCGGCTACGTGGCCAGCTGTTATGCGGTGATGTCGGTCGACTGGCTCGAGCAGCTGTCGAAGGTGCAATGCCCCGCGCTGGTCATCGCCGGTGCGCACGATGTCGGCGCCACGCCGGCGATGGCGCAGGCCATTGCCGAGCGCATTGCGGGCGCGACCTTGAAGGTCTTCGACGACGCGTCGCACCTGAGTGTGGCCGAGCAGCCGCAGGCCTTCGCCGACGCGGTGCGCGCGTTCATCGCGTAGGGTGGGCTTCAGCCCACGCGGGTGATGGTGGGCTGAAGCCCACCCTACGAATCACGCTTTCGCGCCGAGCCGCCGCGACAGATCCGTCGCGCTGCGCCGCAGCGCCGCGGCCACCGGGCCGTCCCAGCGCGTATCCAGTGTCGCGCTCGGCCCGATCGCGGTGATGCTCAGCACCATCGCGCCGCCGCCGTCGAACACCGGCGCGGCCATTGCGCTCACCCCTTGCACGGCCGAGTCCTGCGCGCGGCTGATGCGGTGCTCGCGCACGTCCGCCAGCTCGCGCTCGAACTCGGCATCGATGCGTGAGCTTGGTGTCTCGTCGGCCAGCGCCGCGAGCACCGTGTCGCGCGGCAGGTAGGCCGCAAAGAGCCGCCCCGACGCGGTGCCGCGCAGGCTCATCACCGTGCCGTGGCGCATCGCCACGTGCACCGGGCTCGGCGCCTCGGCGATGCGCACGATGGTCGGGCCGCGGTTGCCCCACACCGCAATCGCCATCGTGTGGCCGGTCAATTGCGCCAGCTCCTCGATCAGCGACGTCGCCAGGCGCACCGGGTCGAACTGCTGCAGGCTGATGAGGCCGAGCTGCAAGGCCAGCGGCCCGAGGCCGTAGCGCCCGCTGCCGGCCTCCTGCTCGATCAGGCCCAGCTTGCCGAAGCTCACGAGGTACGGGTGAGCCTTCGCCGGGGTCATGCCGGCGTCGCGCGCGAGGTCTTTGAGTGCCATCGGCTGGCCTTGGTGCGCCAATGCCAGCAGGAGTTGGCCGCCGACTTCGATGCTCTGGATGCCGCGCGAACCGCGCTCTTCCTTCGGGTCAGGTGACATGCAAGGGTTTCTACTTAGAATAATGAGTTAGACATTAACGAACTGCCTGACTAAGATCAAGCCTCGAATTCAGCATAGACGAATTCATTTGACGAAAGACAGCATGAGCAGCAAAGCGTTTGCCTCCCAAGCCGACCTCGAGGAAAAGCAGGTCAGCTTCACGCAATTGTCCGAGCACGCCTGGGCCTACACGGCCGAAGGCGACCCGAACACCGGCATCGTGATCGGCGACGACGCGGTGATGGTGATCGACACGCAGGCCACGCCGGTGATGGCGCAGGACGTGATCCGCCGCATCCGCGAGGTGACGGACAAGCCGATCAAGTACGTGGTGCTCAGCCACTACCACGCGGTGCGCGTGCTCGGCGCCTCGGCCTACGAGCCGCAGCACATCATCGCGAGCCAGGACACCTACGACCTCATCGTCGAGCGCGGTGAGCAGGACAAGGCCAGCGAGATCGGCCGCTTCCCGCGCCTGTTTCGCAACGTCGAGTCGGTGCCTGCCGGCCTCACATGGCCGACGATCGCCTTCACGGGCAAGATGACGCTGTGGCTGGGCAAGCTCGAGGTGCAGCTGCTGCAGCTTGGCCGCGGCCACACCAAGGGCGACACCGTCGTGTGGCTGCCGCAGGAGCGCACGCTGTTCTCCGGCGACCTGGTCGAGTTCGACGCCACGCCGTATGCCGGCGATGCCTACTTCCAGGACTGGCCGGCCACGCTCGACAACATCGCCGCCTTGAAGCCGCGCGCACTGGTGCCCGGCCGCGGCGCCGCCCTGAAGGGCGACGCGCAAGTGGCGCAAGGCCTCGCCGGCACGCGCGCCTTCGTGAGCGAACTCTTCGCCAGCGTGAAGGCGGGCGCCGCGGCGGGCAAGGACCTGAAGAACGTCTACCGCGAGACCATCGACCGCCTCAAGCCGAAGTACGGGCAGTGGGTGATCTTCGACCACTGCATGCCCTTCGACGTGACGCGCGCCTACGACGAGGCCACCCAATACCGCGACCCGCGCATCTGGACCGCCGAGCGCGACCAGCAGATGTGGCAGACGCTGGAAGGCTGATGGCGCCGTTCAAGCTTCCCGCGGACGCGACCGGTGCCGATATCCAGTCGGTCGAGTTCGCTTACGAACGCTCGGCCGATCAGGACGCGCCCACGCCGGCGCGCCATCGCGTGGTCGTCGTCGGCGCCGGCCCGGTGGGCCTGAGCCTCGCGATCGATCTCGCGCAGCGCGGCCAACGGGTTGTCCTGCTCGACAACGATTGCAAGCTCTCCACCGGCTCGCGCGCGATCTGCTTTGCCAAGCGCACGCTGGAGATCTGGGACCGGCTCGGCGTCGGCCAGCGCATGGTCGACAAGGGCGTGTCGTGGAAGCTGGGCAAGGTGTTCTTCAAGGGCGACTTGCTGTACCCCTTCGACCTCTTGCCGGAGGAGGATCACGAAAGGCCGGCCTTCATCAACCTGCAGCAGTACTACGCCGAAGGCTTTCTCGTCGAGCGCGCCAGTGCGCTGCGCAACATCGACATCCGCTGGTGCACCACCGTGGTCGCCGCCGAACAGCGCGACGATGGCGTGCTGGTTGGCATCGACACGCCTGATGGGCGCTACCAGATCGTTGCCGACTACCTCTGCGCCTGCGACGGAGCGCGCTCGCCGCTGCGCGGGCTGCTCGGGCTGGAGACGCACGGCCGCGTGTTCCGCGACCGCTTCCTCATCGCCGATGTGAAGATGGCCGCGGACTTCCCCACCGAGAGATGGTTCTGGTTCGACCCGCCGTTCCATCCGAACCAGAGTGCGCTGCTGCACCGCCAGCCCGATAACGTCTGGCGCATCGACTTCCAGCTCGGCTGGGACGCGAACCCGGACGAGGAGAAGAAGCCCGAAAACATCGTCCCGCGCGTGCAGGCGATGCTCGGCCCGGACGCGAAGTTCGAGCTCGAATGGGCCAGCGTCTACACCTTTGCCTGCGAGCGCATGGACCACTTCCGCCACGGCCGCGTGTTCTTCGCCGGCGATGCGGCGCATCGCGTGTCGCCGTTCGGCGCGCGCGGTGCCAACTCCGGCGTGCAGGATGCGGAGAACCTGGCGTGGAAGCTCGATCTCGTGATGCGCGGTGAAGCCGGCGATGCGCTGCTCGACAGCTATGCCAGCGAGCGCGAGGCGGCCGCTGACGAGAACATCCTCAACTCCACGCGTGCCACCGACTTCATCACGCCGAAGAGCGAGGTCTCGCGCCTGTTCCGCGACGCAGTGCTCGACCTCGCGCGCGAGCACACGTTCGCGCGCAAGCTGGTGAACAGCGGGCGGCTGTCGCTGCCGAGCGTGTATGCCGACTCGCCGTTGAACACGCCCGACGTCGATGAGTTCGACAGCGCGATGCGGCCCGGTGCACCGGCCGCCGACGCGCCGCTGCGCGATGGCTGGCTGCTGCGCGCGCTGGGCGACGGCTTCGCCTTGCTGGTCAGCGGTGACGCACCCGCGTGGGCCGCACGGCTGCCCGTGACGGTGCTGCGTGTCGACGCGGATGGCGTCGCCGCGGCGCGCTATGACCTGCGGCCCGGCAGCGCGTACCTGTTGCGCCCCGACCAGCACGTCTGCGCGCGTTGGCGCGCGCCCGCCGAAGCGCTGGTGCGCGCCGCCTTGAAGAGGGCCCAAGCATGCTGACCGATGAGTTCTACGAAGCGCTGATCGACGCGCATCGCGACCTGACCACCGCGCAGAGCCACGACCTCAACGCCAAGCTCGTGCTGCTGCTGGCCGACCGCATCGGCGCGTTGCCGGTGCTGAAGGAGGCGTTGGACGCCGCACGCGCGAGCACGCTGGCCGCGGCCGCGCGCAATACCTGAATCACCATGAAGCACGAACTGCACTATCAATCCGGCTTCGGCAACGAATACGCCACCGAAGCGATCTCCGGCGCGCTGCCGCAGGGGCGCAACAGCCCGCAGCGCGTCGCGCATGGGCTGTACGCCGAGCTGCTGTCCGGCGCCGCGTTCACTGCGCCGCGCCACACCAACCGTCGCACGTGGCTGTACCGCCGCCAGCCCTCGGTGGTGTCCGGCGGTTACGAGGCACTGCCGCAGGCCTTCATCAAGACCGGCGCGCAGGGCGGCGTCGCGATGCCGCCCGATCCGCTGCGCTGGCATCCGGTGCCGATCCCGAGCGAGCCGCTCGATTTCCTCGACGGTCTGCGCACGATGGTGGTCAATGGCGATGCCGATGCACAGGTCGGCATGGCCGCGCACCTGTACCTCGCGAATCGCTCGATGGACAGGCGCGCCTTCGTCGATGCCGATGGCGAGCTGCTCGTCGTGCCGCAGCAGGGCGCGCTCACGATCACCACCGAGTGCGGCGTGCTGCACGTGAAGCCCGGCGAGATCGCGCTGCTGCCGCGCGGCATGGTGTTCAAGGTCGGCGTCGACGGGCCGTCGCGCGGCTACGTGTGCGAGAACTATGGCGCCGCGTTCCGCCTGCCCGACCTGGGGCCGAGCGTTCCGCCTGCCCGACCTGGGGCCGATCGGCTCCAACGGCCTCGCGAATGCGCGCGACTTTCAAGCGCCCGTCGCCGCGTTCGAAGACATCGGAGGACCGTACGAGATCGTCAAGAAATACGGCGGCACGCTGTGGCGCGCGCCGCAGCAACACACGCCGTTCAACGTCGTTGCATGGCACGGCAGCTTGGCGCCGCTGAAGTACGACACCGCGAACTTCATGACCCTCGGCTCGATCAGCTTCGATCACCCGGACCCGTCGATCTTCACGGTGCTCACCAGCCCGAGCGACACGCCGGGGTGGGCCAATTGCGATTTCGTGATCTTCCCGCCGCGCTGGCTGGTGGCCGAGGACACCTTCCGTCCGCCCTGGTATCACCGCAACGTGATGAGCGAGTTCATGGGCCTGGTCTACGGCCAGTACGACGCCAAGCCCGAAGGCTTCAAACCCGGCGGAGCGAGCCTGCACAACTGCATGGTGCCGCACGGGCCCGATGAGGAAGCCTTCGACAAGGCGAGCAGCACGCCGCTCGCGCCGCACAAGCTCGACGACACGCTGGCCTTCATGTTCGAGAGCCGCTGGCGCTTCCGTCCCACCGAGTTCGCGCTGAAGGGCGGCGCACTGGACCAAACCTACGCCGCCTGCTGGGCCGGCCTCGCGGATCACTTCAAGCCATGACGATGCTCGACGACACGCACGATCCCGCGCTGCAGAGCTGGGTCGCTTCGGCCAACGACGCGGCCACGGACTTCCCGCTGCAGAACCT
>VBDL01000849.1 GCA_005884255.1 Betaproteobacteria bacterium
GCAGCTCGGCATGCTGTGGGCGTGGGACATCGCGACCGACGATCCCGGCTTCTCGTCGCGCCTGCATCGCATGGCGCTCGAGCAAGGCCTGCTGCTGCGGCCGATCGGTGCGACGCTGTATTTCATGCCGCCCTATGTGATCGACGAGCCCGCGATGCGCCACCTCGTCGACGGCACGCTGCGCGCGCTGGATATGGCGATTGCTCCATGAGCTGGTTCATCACCGGCACCGATACCGGCGTCGGCAAGACGCAGGCGAGCGTTGCGCTGCTGCGGGCCCTGCGTGCGCAAGGCCGGCGCTGCGTCGGCATGAAGCCGGTCTCAGCCGGCGGCGAACCCGTATGCGCTGCGTGAGCCGGTGTCGCCGCACATTGCGGCGGCACGCGAAGGCGTGCACATCGACGTCGCACTGCTGCACCAGCGCTTCGAGCGCCTGAGCGAGTGCGCCGACACGGTGGTCGTCGAAGGCGCCGGCGGGTTCTGCGTGCCGTTGTCGACCACGCTCACCGGCGCCGACCTGGCCGTCGCGCTCCAATTGCCGGTGATCCTCGTCGTCGGGCTGCGGCTCGGCTGCCTCAACCATGTGCTGTTGACCCACGAAGCCATCGAAGCCCGCGGCCTCAAGCTCGCCGGCTGGATCGCCAACCGCATCGACCCGGCGATGGGCGAGCCCGAGGCGAACCTCGCCTTCCTGCGCCAGCGCCTCCCCGCACCGCTGCTCGCCGACTGGCCGTGGCAGCCCGCGCAGTTCAACCTCGATCGCCTGCCCGATGCCTGATCTCGACACCGCCTTCCAACCCGCGCTGGCCGATCTGCAAGAGAAGCAGCTGCTGCGCCGCCGCCGCGCCGTGAGCCCCGGCGCCGACGGCGTGCTGCAGGTCGACGGCGTGCCGCGGCTCTCGTTCTGCAGCAACGACTACCTCGGCCTCGCGCAGCATCCGGCGCTGGGCGAGGCGGCGCGCGCGGCCATCGAGGATTACGGCGTCGGCTCGGGCGCGTCGCCCTTGGTCAGCGGCCACAGCCCGGCGCATGAGGCGCTGGAGCGCGAACTGGCCGAGTTCGTCGGGCTGCCGCGCGCGCTGTACTTCTACGCCGGCTACGCGGCCAACAGCGGCTGCGTGCCGGCGCTGGTCGAGCGCGGCGACGCGATCTTCTCGGATGCGCTGAACCATGCGTGCCTCATCGATGGCGCCCGGCTGTCGCGCGCCGACGTCCATGTCCATGCGCACAACGATCTCGCCGCGCTCGACTGTTCAGCATGGACGGCGACCTGGCGCCTATCCCCGAGCTGCTCGCGCTGTGCGAGCGCCACGACGCGTGGCTCTACGTCGACGATGCGCATGGCTTCGGCGTGCTCGGTGACGGTGGGCGGGGCAGCCTGTCGCACTGGCGCGTGCCGGCGAGCGCCGCGTCGCGGCTGATCTACATGGCCACGCTCGGCAAGGCGGCGGGCGTGGCTGGTGCATTCCTCGCCGGAGGACATGCAGTCATCGAATGGCTGCTGCAGCGGGCACGCACCTACATGTTTGCCACTGCGGCGCCGGCGATGATCGCCGAGGCGCTGCGCGCGAGCCTGCGCGTGATCGAGGCCGAAGGCTGGCGGCGCGAGCGCCTCGCCGAGCTGCGCGAAAAACTGCGTGTTGGGCTTCAGGGCCTGCCGTGGCACGCGCCGCACAGCGACACCGCGATCCAGCCGCTGATCCTCGGTGACAACGCGACCGCACTCGCGGTGATGGCGGCCCTCGAAGAGCGCGGCATCTGGGTGCCGGCGATCCGCCCGCCGACGGTACCAGTGGGCACCGCGCGCTTGCGCATCACGCTATCGGCCGATCACCGCGTGGAAGACGTCGACCGTCTGTGCACCGCGCTGCGCGACATCGCTACGCACTGACCGACTCAGCGACGAGCACCTCGCCGCGCAGCGAGTGCGGCAGCGCCTGCGTGATCGTCACGTCGATCATCTGGCCGATCAGCCGCGGCTGACCCTTGAAATTGACGATGCGGTTGCACTCCGTGCGCCCCATCAGCTCGCTCGCGTCCTTGCGGCTCGGGCCTTCGACGAGGATGCGCTGCACGGTGCCGACGCGCGAGTCGCTGATGCGCCGCGCGTTGGCCTCGATCACCGCCTGCAGGTGCTGCAGCCGCTTGAGCTTCACCTCCTGCGGCGTGTCGTCGTGCAGAGCCGCGGCCGGCGTGCCCGGGCGCGGGCTGAAGATGAAGCTGAACGAGCTGTCGTAGCCGATGTCGTCGATCAGCTTCATCGTCTTCGCGTGATCGTCGTCGGTCTCGCCGGGGAAGCCGACGATGAAGTCCGATGACAGACTGATGCCCGGGCGCACCGCGCGCAGCTTGCGGATCGTGCTCTTGTATTCGAGCGCGGTGTAGCCGCGCTTCATCGCGGCCAGGATGCGGTCGGAGCCATGCTGCACCGGCAGGTGCAGATGGCTCACGAGCTTCGGCACCTTGGCGTAGACGTCGATCAGCCGCGTGGTGAATTCGTTCGGGTGGCTCGTCGTGTAGCGGATGCGCTCGATGCCGGGGATCTCGGCGACGTATTCAATCAGCAGCGCGAAGTCGGCGATCTCATCGGTCGAGCCCATCCTTCCGCGGTAGGCGTTGACGTTCTGCCCGAGCAACGTCACTTCCTTCACGCCCTGGTCGGCGAGGCCGGCCACTTCGGTGAGCACGTCCTCGAACGGCCGCGACACCTCCTCGAGAGACTTCCTCGCCGCGCGTGTACGGCACCACGCAGTACGAGCAGTACTTCGAGCAGCCTTCCATGATCGACACGAAGGCGGTCGCACCATCGACGCGCGCCGGCGGCAGGTTGTCGAACTTCTCGATCTCGGGGAAGCTGATGTCGACCTGCGGGCGGTTCGTCGCGCGGCGCTTCTCGAGCATCTGCGGCAGCCGGTGCAGCGTCTGCGGGCCGAACAC
>VBDL01000182.1 GCA_005884255.1 Betaproteobacteria bacterium
TGGCCGAGCGGCGATGCGGAACCCGAGCTGGCGGGGCACGCCGCGCGAAGCTGGGAGCCGGCACCGGCGCGCGCCGCTGCGGCCGACGACTCCGATCCGGCGTCTTGGCGCGCTTCGCGCACCCGTGACGAGCCCTGGCCGCCGGCAGCGCGGCCGGGCGGCCGACGCGCCGCCTGGCTGTGGGCGCTGTCGGCGCTTCTCCTTGTTCTGGGCGGTGCGGCAGTCTGGCGCTGGAGCGCGACGAATACGGTCGATGAGCAACTGGCCAGGATCACCGAATTGCTGCCGCGCGTGCAGCCGCCGCCCGAGAGGCTGGCGGCCTCCGTGCCGCCGCCGACGGTGGCCGCAGCGCCGGCTCCCGCGGCCTCTGCCTTGGAGGCGGTCGCGGTGGCGGAGGTGCCTGCCGCCGCGTCGGCCGCGATCGCCGCGCCGGCAGCGATCGCCACGCCGGCAGCGGCCGCCGAGCCGGCGGCCAGTGCGCCGCGTGCCGCGGCCGGTGACGTGATGGCCGAGCGCGGGCTGCCGCCTCCGGCGGCGGGCGTCGCGCCGGTGCAACCGGCCGCCGCGGTGGCGACGATGGCCGCGAAGAGCCCGCCGGCGCGCCCCGCCGAAGCGCAAGCGACGCCGCCTGCGCGCGCCCCGCAACGCAGTGCCGCCCGCAGCGGCGCGCGCCCCGACGGCGCGCTGCCGCCGCGGCGCTTGTCTGCCGACCCGCGCGAGCAGTGCGGCGGCCGCCGCGACTTCGCGCTGCTGTACTGCCTGCGCGCGCAGTGCAAGAAGCCGCAGTACGAGGCCAGCGAGCAATGCCGCACGCTGCGCCGCGGCGGCGGCGAGTTGCGCTGAATGAGCTGACAGCACCCGGTCGCGGTACTCCGCGACCGGGTGCCGTCAGTGCACGCGATGTCACAATGGGCGGCATGACGCCGCCCCGCGTGAGCATCCAGAGCGAAGACTTCGACCTCGGGCGCGAGGTGGAGGCGCTGCGCCGCGGTGACGCAGGCGTCGGCGCGGTGGCCAGCTTCATCGGCACGGTGCGCGATTCGAGCGAGGGCCACGGCATCAGCCGCATGGAGCTCGAGCACTATCCCGGCATGACCGAACGCGCCATCGAAGCGATGATCGACGAGGCGCTGCGCCGCTTCAACGTCCGCGCGGCGCGCGTCATCCATCGCATCGGCCCGCTCGCGCCGGGCGAGCAGATCGTGATGGTCGCTGTGAGCGCGGCGCACCGCGGCGCGGCCTTCCAGGCCTGCGAGTTCCTGATGGACTACCTGAAGACCCAGGCGCCGTTCTGGAAGAAGGAGCACACGCCGGATGGCAGCGCGCAATGGGTCGATGCGCGCGTGGCCGATGACGAGGCGCTCGCCCGCTGGGGCCTGCGGGCCGGCAACGCGGTGGGCGAGGGCGCATGATGGTCTATGCCGTGCTCAGCGTATTCGTCGGCTCGGGGCTCGGCGCGCTGCTGCGCTGGTGGCTGGGCCTGCGGCTGAATGCGGTGTTCAGCACCGTGCCGTTGGGCACGCTGGCGGCCAATCTGCTCGGCGCCTACATGGTCGGCGTCGCGATCGCCTTCTTCACGCTGAAGGCCGGCTTGCCCAGCGAGTGGAGGCTGTTCGTCATCACCGGTTTCATGGGCGGGCTGACGACCTTCTCCACGTTCTCGGCCGAAGTGGTGAGCCTGCTCGCGCAGCTGCAGTTCGGCTGGGCTTTCGTCGCCGCTTCGGTGCACTTGTTCGGCTCGCTGCTGCTCACGGGCCTGGGCATGTGGAGCGCGCGCGCGCTGCTGGTGGCGCATTGAGGAGCATGGCATGGACGGCGCCTTTCTTCGCTTCTACGTGCACGAGGGCGATCGGCTGCATGGCAAGCCGGCATGGGAATGGCTGCTCGCGCGCGCCAACGAGCTGGGCATTCGCGGCGGCTCGGCCTTCCGCGCGATGGCCGGCTTTGGCCAGCACCGCGTGCTGCACGAGGATCGCTTCTTCGAGCTGGCGGGCACGCTCACCGTCGAAGTGGAATTCATCGTCGACGACGCCGAGGCGCAGCGGCTGCTCGACATCGTGGCGCAGGAAAAGCTGCGCGTGTTCTACGCCCGCATCCCGGCGAGCTTCGGCGTGATCGAGGGTTGATGAGCGCGACGCCGGGCCGCCCCAAGTCGCGTGAGGTCCCTCTCGGAGGGACCGGGCGCAGCCCGAGGGTGCACCAGTGAGCGGCAACGGAGAACTTTCACCACAAGCGCTGCGTGCCGCGCTCGGCCGCTTCACCACCGGCGTGACCATCGTCAGCTGTGTCGATGGTGGTGGCGTGCCGGTCGGGCTGACGGCCAATTCCTTCAACGCGCTGTCGCTCGAGCCACCGCTGGTGCTGTGGTCGCTGCGGCGCGCGAGCCCGAGCGTCGGCGCCTTCGTGCAGGCCACGCATTTCGCGATCAACGTGCTGTCGGAATCGCAGGTCGACCTGTCGCGCCGCTTCGCGTCGCAGGTGGCTGACAAGTTCGCCGACGGCCTCTGGAGCGCCGGCCTCGATGGCGTGCCGGTGCTCGCCGGCTGCGCCGCGGTGTTCGAGTGCGAGCGCCATTCGCAGCAGGACGCCGGCGACCACGTGCTGTTCATCGGCCGCGTGCTGCGCATGACGCATGCGTCGATCGCACCGCTGGTGTTCCACGCCGGGCACTATCACATGCTCGGAGAAATCTTGTGATGCGCGCCGATGCCTCGCTCGTCGCCGCCTTCACTGAGGTGCTGCAGCGCTGCGGCGTGCAGGCGGGCGATGCCTGCGCGGTGCTGTCGGAGACGCGCAGCCGCGCGGCGCTCGTGCAGGCGGCCGAGCTGGCATTGTGCGCACTGAAGGCGCGCACCTTTCACGTCGTGCTGCCCGGGCGCACGCCGAGTGCCCCGGTGCCGGTGCGCTCGACCGGCGCTTCCGATGCCATCGACGGGCTGGACCCGGTGATCCGTTCGCTCGCGGCGAGCACGCTGGTCGTCGACTGCACGCTCGAGGGCCTGCAGCACGCGGCGGAGCTGCCGGCCATTCTGGCCGGCGGTGCACGAGTGCTCGTTGTGAGCAACGAGCATCCGGAGATCCTCGAGCGCTGCCTGCCGCGTGCCGAAGACGAGATGCAGGCGCGCGGCGCGATGCGGCGCCTGAAGGCAGCGCGGCGCATGCACGTGAGCTCGGCCGCCGGCACCGATCTGCACATCGACCTGGCCGACGCGCGCATCGGCGGCATCTGGGGCTTCACAGCCAAGCCTGGCACGCTGACGCACTGGCCGGGCGGTCTGGTGCTCGCGTTCCCCGCGGCCGGCACCGTGCGCGGCACGCTGGTGCTCGATCGCGGCGATGTGAACTTGACGTTCAAGCGCTATCTGCAGGATCCGGTGAAGCTCTCGATCGAGCACGATCGTGTCGTCGACGTGCAAGGCGACAGCCTCGATGCCGAGCTGATGCGCGAGTACTACGCGGCTTGGGGCGACGCCGAGGCCTATGCGGTGTCGCACGTCGGCTGGGGCCTGAATCGGCGCGCACGCTGGGAGGCGATGAGCTTCTACGACAAGGCGGATTTCAACGGCACCGAGCTACGCGCGTTTGCTGGCAACTTCCTCTATTCGACCGGTGCCAACGAGGTCGCAGGGCGGCACACGCTGGGCCACTTCGACCTGCCGCTGCGCGGGTGCACGATCGCGCTCGATGGCGAGGTGGTCGTCGACAAGGGGCGTTTGCTGTGAGGCCGCTGAGCTTTGACCGCTGGGATGCGCAGGCTGGTGCACCGCTGGCCGTGCTGCTGCATGGCATCGGTGGCGGGCGCGATGCGTGGGGCGATGCGTTGTCGGGCACGGGCCGCGCGCTCGCCAAGGCAGGCTTCAGTGCAGTCGCCGTCGATCTGCCGGGGTATGGCGAGTCGGTGAGCGAGTCGCCGAGCCTCGAACCCTACACGCTTGCAGGTGTGGCGCAGGGTGTCGTGGGCCTGATCGAGAGCTTGGGCCACGAGCGCGCGATCGTCGTTGGCCACAGTCTCGGTGGCATGGTCGCGCAGGAGCTGTACGCACTCGCGCCCCAGCGTGTGCGCGCGCTGGTGCTCGCGAGCACGTCGAGTGCCTTTGGCAAGCCGGGCGGCAGCTGGCAGCAGCAGTTTCTCGCTGAGCGCTTCGCGCCACTGGACGCCGGGCGCGGCATGGCGGCGCTGGCCGAGTCGCTGGTTGCGAGCATGGTCGGCCCGCAGGCACCATCGGCCGCCGTGGCGGGCGCGACCGCGTTGATGGCGCGTGTGCCCGAGGCCACCTACCGCGCGGCACTGACCGCGCTGACGCGCTTCGATCGCCGCGAGCAGCTCGCGCACATCGCGGTGCCCACCTTGTGCCTTACCGGCGAGCACGATCGCAACGCGCCGCCGTCGCTCGTGCAGCAGATGGCGCAGCGCATTCCGGGCGCCGAATATCTGCAGTTGCCCGGCGTCGGCCATCTCGCACCGATGGAAGCGCCGCAGGCCTTCAATCACGCGCTGATCGCGTTCCTGCACAGGCGCGCCGGCACCGGTTCAGAGGAGGAGTTGCGACATGGCCGCTGAGGCTGCACGCTACGTGCCCTCTCACATCGCGGGGAACCCGCGGTGGTTGACCGACGAGCAGCGCGCGCTGATCGATCTGGCGGCGCGCCTGGGCCGCGAGAAGTTCGCGCCGCGCGCCGCGCGCTATGACCGCGAGGCGAGCTTCCCCTTCGAGAACTACGACGACCTGCGCGAAGCCGGCCTGCTCGGCATCTGCGTGCCCAAGGCCTATGGCGGGCTGGGCGCCGACTTCACGACCTATGTGCTGGTGTCTGCCGAGATCGGCCGGCACTGCGGCGCCACCGCGCTGACCTTCAACATGCACGCCAGCTCGTGCCTGTGGTCGGGCCTGATCGGCGACCAGCTCGAGATGACGCCGGCGCAGCGCGCCGACCATGAGCGCTGCCGCGTGCTGCACTTCCAGAGCATCGTGCGCGACGGCAAGGTCTATGCGCAGCCGTTCTCCGAGGGCGGCGCGGCCGCCGCGGGCAAGGCGCCGTTCGGCACCTTGGCCACGCGCGTCGAAGACGGCTACCTCGTGCACGGGCGCAAGATCTTCGCGTCACTCGCCGGCGCGGCCGATGTCTACGGCGTGCTGTGCACGCTGGACAAGCCCGGCGCCACGCAGCGCGATTCGCTGTACCTCGCAGTGCCGGCCGATGCGGAAGGCGTGACGGTGACGGGCGACTGGGATCCGCTGGGCATGCGCGGCACGGTGTCGCGCACGCTCCAGTTCGACAACGTGTTCGTGCCGGAGAACGCGCGCCTGCTGCCTGAAGGCCTGTACGCGCAGGCGGCGGTCTACATGGGCATCGCGCAGGCGGCCTACGACTTCACCGTGCAGTATCTGCGCGCCGAGGTGCCGGGCATGCCGCCGGTGACGCGGCGCCAGTACCCGACCAAGCAGATCGCGGTGGCCGAGATGCGCGTAAAGCTCGAACAGACGCGCGCGCTGTTCCTGCAGAACGCGCGCGATGCGGGCATCGACCCGGACAAGGACACGCGCATGCGGCTGTATGCCGCGCACTACACGATCATGGAGAACGCCAACGAGCTGTGCCGTCTGGCGATCCGCACCTGCGGTGGCCAGGCGATGCTCAAGTCGCTGCCGCTGGAGCGCATGTACCGAGACTCGCGCTGCGGCTCGCTGATGCTGCCGTGGACTGCCGAGCTGTGCCTCGACCGCCTGGGCCGCGAGTGCCTGTACGAGGGCGGCGAGCGCGACGAGAATTTGGAACCATGAGCAAGCGCCGGGCCGCCCCAAGCTTGCGAACGCCCCCTCGGGGGGCAGCGAGGTCGCGAAGCGGCCGAGCGTGGGGGCGCCAGTGAGCTTCGACGCGCGCCTGCAGCGATGGGTGCGCGAGACGCCCGACGCGCCGGCGATCGTCGGCGATGACGAGACGGTGAACTGGTGTGAGCTCGACGTCCGCGTCGATGCCGTCGAGCTTCCGCCGCCGGGCCAGGCCATCGGCTGGCTCGGCCACAACAGCATCGCGATGCTTGCCGCCTTCTTGGCGTGCGCGCGGCGCGGCGTGGTGTTCGTGCCGCTGAACGTACGCCTGGCCGAAGCGGAGCTGCAGACCATCGTCGAGCATGCCGGCGTGGCGCACGTGACCGGTGGCCTGGCGCCGGCGCGCGAGCTACAGCGCTTTGCCGACGGCGATCTGCTGCTCGCCTACACGTCGGGCACCACCGGGGTTCCGAAGGGCGCGCTGCACACGCAGGCCGCGATGCTCGCCAACATCGACGCGGCCATCGCCACGCAGGGCTTCGATCGGGGGACGCGCGCGCTGGCCGTGCTGCCGCTCTTCCATGTCGGCGGGCTGTGCATCCAGACGCTGCCGGTGCTGGCCGCCGGCGGCACGGTGCGCCTGCACACGCGCTTCGACGCGGGCGCCTGGCTGCACGACGTGGCGCAGTGGCGGCCAAGTACGAGCCTCGTGGTACCGGCGGTGATGCGCGCACTCACCGAGCATGTCGACTGGCCACGAACGGACCTGTCGTCGCTGCGCTTCGTCGGCGCCGGCTCCTCGATCATCCCGCGTGCGCTGATCGAAGCCTTTCATGCGCGTGGCGTGCCGGTCGCGCAGATCTATGGCGCCACCGAGACGGGGCCGGTGTCGGTGGTGCTGCGGCCCGAGGAGGCGA
>VBDL01000145.1 GCA_005884255.1 Betaproteobacteria bacterium
CAATGAAACCGTGGAAGTGCTCCATGTTCTGCGCCTGCTCTTCTGCGCCGACCTGCCGCGTGCGCGACAGACGCTGCAGGTTGCCGCCGGAGCAGAAGTGCGCGCCGTCGCCGCGCAATATCACGCAGCGCAGCTCGGAGTTCCCTTCGGCGATGTTCAGCGCCTCGATGCCGGCAGCGCACGCCTGGGGCGACAGCGTGTTGCGCGTGGCCGGATCGCTCAGTGTCAACACCAGCGTCGCACCGCGCCGTTCGGTGAGCAGTTCGGAATTCATGGCTCGAAATTGTGGCATGCGTCTCGTCAGGAGGCGTTGTGTGTCGCACGATAGGGGCTGCGCTTGAAACAAGTTCTGATAGAGTGCCGCGCAAGGCGCTCGTACGAGGCGTCACACCCTGAAGGGACCGCTCGAAGGCATGCACAGAACAGCCTCTCCGTCGCTCCTCATCGGCGCCTTGCTGATGACGGTGGCCGTCGGTGCACATGCGCTGGGCTTCGGTCGGTCTGACGGTCAGCACCTGCTGGGCCAGCCCCTCACGTTCAGGATCCCCCTGAACCTCGATGCCGACGAGAGCATCGGTGCCGAATGCGCAGCCGCCGAAGTGCTGGCCGGCGATCAACGCGTGCCGGTCGACAGCGTGCGTGCCACCATCGTGGCGGGCAATGAGCCCGGCGAGCGGGTGCTGCGCATCACCACACGGGCCTCGATCGACGAGCCGGTGGTCACGGTGACGGCGTCGGTGGGCTGCCCCACGCGCTTGTCGCGCCGCTTCGTGCTCTTCCTCGACCCGCCGACGGTGCAGATCGCGGAGCCCGCGCGCGAGGCGCCGGCGCCTGCACCCGCGGCGGCCGCCGCCCCGGCAGCGTCTGCTCCCGAACCCGCGGCGGCCGCCGCACCTTCCATGCCGGCGGTTCGGCCCGAAGGGGCGCAAGCGCCCGCCAAGCGGCCGACCCGATCCACCGCTGCACGGCGTACGAGCCTGCCCGCGCCCGTGGCAACGGCACGCGCGCCGCGTGAGCGCGTGCGCGCCGCGGCGCCGGCGGCGAGTGCCGCGCCGGCACGCTCACGCCTGCAGCTTGAACCGCTGGAGCCGATCGTGCGCGGTACGGCGCCCGCGGTGACGGCCTCGGCCGCTGCGCCGATCGTGGTCGCCGATGCAGCGGCGCAAGCCGCGAGTGCAGCCAGTGCCGCCTCGGACGCCAACGACCGCGTGCGCGCGCTCGAGGAGAGCCTTGCGCGGCTGAAGAACGAATCGAAGGCCGCCCAAGACAGCATGGCCGAGATGCGCGCCCGCCTGCGCGCCGCCGAAGGCCCGCGCACCGAGCGCTGGCTCGTCTACGGCCTGGTCGGGTTGGTGCTTCTGCTCATCGTGCTGCTCGGCTTGTTGACGCGCCAGCGCTCGCGCGAGCGTCAGGCGATGTGGTGGGCGGCGGGGCAAGCCGCAGCCGGCGCGGCGCAGGAGCCTGAGCCGCCTGCGCCTGCCAAGCCCTCATCGCGCATGCCGCTGGCCCGCGCCGACTCCGGGCCCGCGCCCTTGACCACCACGCCCGCGGCCTTGCAGCACACGCAGCCGGTGCCGATGTCCGAGGCCGAGCCGCGCCGCGAAGTCACCGTGGAGGAGCTGATCGACCTGGAACAGCAGGCCGAGTTCTTCCTCGTGCTCGGCCAGGACGATGCGGCCATCGACCTGCTGATGGGCCACCTGCGCAGCACCGGCGGCAGCAGCCCGCTGCCGTATCTGAAGCTGCTCGAGATCTACCGCCGGCGCAACGAGCGCGAACCGTACGAGCGCATGCGCGAGCGCTTCAACCAGCGCTTCAATGCCCATGCGCCGGCGTGGGAGACCGACTTCGCGCACGGGCGCGCGCTGGAGGACTACCCCGACGTGATCGCGCGCGTGCAGTCGTTGTGGCGCATGCCGTCGCTGGCGATGCGCGAGCTGGAGTCGCTGCTGTTCCGCCAGGACCAGCAGGCCGCGAGCTTCGATCTGCCGGCCTACCGGGAAGTGCTGTTCCTCTATTCGATGGCGCGCGACCTGGCGCAGGAAGAGGCCAACGGCGGCGGCGTCGATCTGCTGCTGCCGATCGGCGACGACACTGTCGAGCAGCCGGTGCCGTTGATTCCGGACGTGCCGGCCAGCGAGCTGCACATCGATCTCGATCTCGGGCCGGAGTCCGAGAACGAAGTGACGCAGGGCCACAAGCCGATCGGTCGGCCCTAGATTTTGGTCAAGCGCTGCAGCGCTTCGCGCAGCGTGTCGTCCTTCTTCGCGAAGCAGAAGCGCACGATGCCTTGCTCGAAGCCATCGCGATAGAACGGCGACAGGGGGATCGCGGCAACACCGACCTCACTGGTCAGCCAACGGCAGAACGCCGCCTCGTCGAGATCGTCGCGCACCGCGCGGTAGTCCACGCACTGGAAGTAGCTGCCTTCGCAGGGCAGCAGCTTGAAGCGCGTGGCGGCGAGACCCTCGCGGAACAGGTCGCGCTTGTGCTGGTAGAAGGCACCGAGCTGCAGGTAGGGCGCCGGATCGGCCATGTAGCGCGCCAACCCGTGCTGCATCGGCGTGTTGACGGTGAACACGTTGAACTGGTGCACCTTGCGGAACTCGGCGCTCAAGGGCGCCGGCGCGGCGACGTAGCCGACCTTCCAGCCGGTCACGTGATAGGTCTTGCCGAAGCTGGAGATCACGATGCTGCGTGACGCCAGCGAAGGCACGCTGGCCGCGCTCACGTGGCGCGCACCGTCGTAGACCATGTGCTCGTAGACCTCGTCGGAGATGAGCACGATGTTGGTCGGCGCTAGCAGCGCGGCCAGGCGCTGCATCTCGTCGGCCGTCCACACGGTACCGCTCGGGTTGTGCGGCGAGTTGAGGATCAGCGCTCGCGTGCGCGGTGTGATGGCCGCGCCGATGACGGAGAAGTCAGGGCGAAAGCTGCCCGGCACCAGCGGCACCGGCACCAGCACGCCGCCGGCCAGCTCGATGCTGGGCGCATAGCTGTCGTAGTTGGGCTCGAGCACGATGACTTCGTCGCCCGGATGCACGATGGCGAGCACGGCGGTGAGGATGGCCTGCGTGGCGCCGGCGGTCACCGTGATCTCGCTGGCAGCGTCGTAGAGGTGGCCGTACAGCGCGGCGATCTTGGCGGCGATGGCTTCGCGCAGCGCCGGCACGCCGGTCATCGGCGGGTACTGGTTCAGGCCCTCGCGCATCGCCTGCGTCACCGCATCGACGAGCTTCGGGTCGCAATCGAAATCAGGGAAGCCCTGGCCGAGATTGACGGCGCCGTGCTCCTGCGCGAGCGCGGACATGACGGTGAAGATGGTCGTGCCGACGTGCGGCAGCCGGCTGGTGAGGGTCGGGGTCGCTGACATGGGTCCAGAGATATCGAAGGGATCAGAGCTCGTAATCGGAATCGCCGATGCCGCTCATCGCGCGCTCGATGAGCGAGCGGTTCAGGCGATCGGACAGCCCCTCGGCAAATGCATAGACGAAGCTGCGGAGGTAGGCGCCGCGCTTGAAGGCGATGCGCGTGACGTTGCGGCCGAACAGATGTCCCACGGGGCGCGATACCAGGTCGCCATCCGCGGGGTCGTCGCGCACCGCCAGCTCCGCGACGATGCCCACACCCAGCCCGAGGCGCACGTAGGTCTTGATCACGTCGGCGTCGATCGCCTCGAGCACGATGTTCGGCTTGAGCTTGCGCGCGGCAAAGGCGTGGTCGACGCGCGTGCGGCCGCTGAACGACGGGTGGTAGGACACCAGCGGCTGCTGCGCCAGATCTTCCAGCGAGATGCGCTCCACCTGCGCCAACGGGTGGCTGGCCGGCATCACGATCGAGTGCTGCCACTCGTAGCAGGGCAGGGTGACGAGCTCGCTGAAATCGTCCAGCGCCTCGGTGGCGATGCCGATGTCGGCCACCTCGTCGATCACCATCTGCGCCACCTGCGCGGGCGCACCCTGGTGCAGGCTGATGCTCACCTTGGGGAAGCGCTTGCGCAGCTGCGCCACCGGCTCGGGCAGGAAGTAGCGCGCCTGCGTGTGCGTGGTGGCGATCGACAGGGTGCCGGCGTCCTGCTTGGAGAATTCCTCGCCGATGCGCTTCAAATTGCCCACCTCGCGCAGGATCACCTCGATGGACTTGAGCACCTGCAGCCCCGGCTCGGTGACGCGGCGCAGCCGCTTGCCGTGGCGCGCGAAGATGTCCACGCCGAGCTCCTCTTCCAGCTCGAGGATCGCCTTGCTGATCCCGGGCTGCGACGTGTAGAGCGCCTTGGCCGTCTCGGTGAGGTTGAGATTGCGGCGCACGGCCTCCTGGACGAAGCGGAACTGGTGCAGGTTCATGACCGGGCGAGCTTACTTCAGCGGCTCGATCAGCGTGATCGCCGCGTCGGCCATCGCCTGGATCACCTTGTCGAGCTCGCCGATCGCGGTGTGCAGCGTGCACCGCACATCCGGATGCCGAAGCTGCAGTTCGGCCACCAGCTGCGGCAGGTCGCGCCGCACATGGCCGCCGCCGCCGAGGAACAGGGGTAGCACCTCGATCGACGTGCAACCCGCGCTCACCAGACGCTCGCCCGCTTCGGGCAACGACGGGCTCATCAGCTCTAGAAACGCCAGCTCGACGGGCACGCCGGCACGTGCCGCACGGATGCGATCGGCCATGTCACGGAACGGCGCGGCCCAGTCCGGGCTGCGTGCACCGTGCGCCATCAGCAGCAGCCCCGGCTTCATCGATTCCGCACCAGCCACGTGAACGCGCCCAGCGACATCAGCAGGTAGATGGCGCTGGGCATCGCGGCGGTGAGCCACGGCGTCCAGTTGCGCAGCAGGCCGAGGTGGCCGGCCACGTTGTTCAGCAGCACGAAGCTGATGCCCAGCATGATGCCGCCGAAGACCTTCAGGCTCACGCCGCCGGCGCGGCCGTGCAGGTAGGCGAAGGGCAGGGCCAGGGCCATCATCACGAGGCAGGCCATCGGGTACAGCGCCTTCTTCCAGAACTGGATCGCGTAGCGCTGCGCAGCCTGCTCCTGGTCGGC
>VBDL01000146.1 GCA_005884255.1 Betaproteobacteria bacterium
TCTCTTGCTGCTGTCTTGCTGCTGTCTTGCGCGTGGATTTAATTTAGAACTAAACTATTCATGTGTCAACTGCAAGTCAACGGCAAGGTGAAGAAGAAGCGCGCGCCCTGACCGGGCGACGACTCGGCCCAGACCTGGCCGCCGAGGCGCTCCACCGCGCGCCGCACGATGCTCAGGCCGATGCCACTGCCTTCGTAGCCGGCGCCATGCAGGCGGCTGAAGGGCTTGAACAGGGCCACCGCGCGCGAAGACTCGAAGCCCACGCCGTTGTCGCGCACGCACACGGTGAGCATGTCGCCCGCCGCCGTGGCATCGATGTCGACGCGCCCGTCGCTGCGCTCGCGCGTGAACTTCACGGCGTTGTTGATGAGGTTGTAGAGCACCGCGTGCAGCAGGTCGGCGTCGGCCGCGACGGCGGGCATCGCGTGCGCGCACACCTGCGGCAGGGACCGCAGCTCGTGGCAGACGGACACTTCCTGCGCCACCTGCTCGGCCATCGCGCGCACATCGAGGCTGCAGATCTGAACGCCGGGCCGCTGTCTTGCCGCTCGGCCAGCGCCGCATGCGCGATCTCGGCGAGCCCGGCCATGCCGCCGAGCGCATCGCGCAGGTCGTGCGCCACATGGGCGCAGAAGTCCTCCAGGCGCCACACGGCCTCCTGCAGGTCCGCGGTGCGCTGCGCGACCAAGTGCCGGCTCGACTGCGCGGCACACAGGCCGGCGGGAACGCTCTGGAGGCAGGTGATGTTCATGGCAGCCCTACTGCAACAACGGCTCATGGTGAGCCCACGCTACTTTAAACATGAACCATTCACTTCGAATGCATCGATATCGCGACGCATCGTTGCAGCGATGCACCGCGTCAACCGAGGAGGCAAGCGATGAGCAAGCACGTGATGGGGGCCTGTGTGGGCGTGATGCTGCTGGCGGCACAAGCCGGATTCGCGCAGGCGCCGCCCAGGGCGATCGTCGTCGGCCAGACGCTGGTGCAATCGGGCCCCTTGGCCGATCTGTCGCCCGGCCCGGTGAGCGGCGTGCGCGCCCTCTTCCAGGCGGTGAACGCGGCCGGCGGCGTGCATGGCCGGCCGCTCGAGCTGCGCCAGGCCGATGACGCCTACGACGACACCAAGGCGTCGGAGAACGTGAAGGCCTTTGCGCGCCAGGGCGCGGTGGCCATCCTGATGCCCATCGGCACCACCTCTTCCAGCGGTGCGCTGAAGGCCGCCAACGAGGTGCGGGTGCCGCTGATCGGCCCCTACAGCGGCGCCGCGCCGCTGCGCAGGTTCTCGCCCTACGGCTTCCCGGTGCGCATCGGCTTCAGCGAGGAGTACGACCGCATCGTGCAGCACCTGTTCACGATCGGCATCGAGCGCATTGCCTCCGCGTACAACGACAACCCCGGCGCGCGCTCGGCGATGGAAGGCGCGCGGCACTCGATCGAGCAGCGCGGCCGCACGATCGCGGCGAGCGTGGCGGTTTTGAAGGCCGCGCTGGAGAGCCTCGGCGCGCTCGACCTGGGCGGCGTCACGGTGCATTACAGCGCGACGCAGCATGCGGGCTTGAGCTTCTCGGAGCTGACGATGGTGCGCGCGGACGGCGGCTACGCGCGCTGAAGCTACTGGCGCACGGCTCGCGCCAGCGCCGCCCAGGCCTTGAGCGTCAGCGGATGCGTGAAGCCGGCGCCGGCCGTCGGGTGCGACGACAGCTTGATGATCACCATCTCCGCCGCCGGATTGACGTGCACCATCTGCCCGTGCACGCCGGAGGCCTCGAAGGCGCCATCGGCGTTGTGCAGGATCCACCACTGGTTGTGGTACGAGTAGCCCGGGCGGAACGCCATGCCGGAAGCCTTGAACTTCTCGCGGTCGCCGCCGCGCCGCAGGTCATCGACGACGGCCTTGTCGAAGATGCGCTGGCCATTGAACTCGCCGCCGCGGCGCAGCATCTCGCCGAAGCGCGCGAGGTCGCGCGCCGTGGCGTTCAGGCCCGCGCCCTGAAGCGGCGTGCCCACCGGATCGATCATCACGTAGGCGTCTTCCTCCGCACCGAGGC
>VBDL01000147.1 GCA_005884255.1 Betaproteobacteria bacterium
CATCGCCGTAGACCAGGCGCATCAGACCCGGCCTCATGCTCGACAAGCGCTGGCGTGCCTGCTCGTGCAGGGGCTTGATGCGCTCGATCGACACCACGCTGTTGGCCAGGCAGCCGAGCACCGCCGCCTGGTAGCCGCAACCGGTGCCGATCTCGAGCACGCGGCCGAGCCCGCCGCGCGCGCGGGCGCTTTCGCCCCCCATCAGCAGCTCGGCCATCTCGGCCACGGTGGACGGCGCGGAGATCGTCTGCTCATGGCCGATAGGCAGCGCCGTGTCTTCGTAGGCCTGTGCGGCCAGTGCGCTGTCGACGAACTCGTGGCGGGCCACGCGCGACATCGCCGCAATCACCGCATCGTGGCGCAGCCCGCGCGCTCGCAGGCGCTCGACCATGCGTGCGCGCACGCCGGCCGAATCGAGGCCGAGCCCGCTCGGGGCCGCGGCGCGACGGGCGTCGGCCGCCGCCTCCTGCAGCGGGCGCTGCGGACGCAGCAGTTCGCGCGCCGGTGCGGCCTGCGTCTTCACGCGGTCCAGGCGCAAGGGAAAGCGCGGCGTGCGACTGTCGGCGCTCACGAAGCGCTCCGCGCAAGGTGCTGGTTCCAGTGCGCCAGCGCTGCGTGGTGGGTGAGATCCACCTGCAGTGGCGTGATGGACACGCAGGCGTTGGCCACGGCATGGAAATCGGTGCCCTCGCCCGCCTCGCGCGCATCGCCAGCCGGGCCGATCCAGTAGATCGGCTCGCCACGCGGGTTGTTCTGGCGGATCACGGGCTCGCTCGCATGGCGGCGCCCGAGCCGCGTGATGCGCCGTGGCAATGCATCGGCATCCGCGCGCGACGGGATGTTCACGTTGAGCAGGAAGGGCGCGGCGTGCTGCGCGGACAGTACCTGCTCGACGACGGATCGCGCCGTGCGCGCGGCCGCATCGAGATGCGCCCAGCCCTTCTCGGTCTGCGAGAAGGCGATCGCCGGGATGCCGAACAGAAAGCCTTCCATCGCCGCGGCCACCGTGCCGGAATAGATGGTGTCGTCGCCCATGTTGGCGCCGTTGTTGATACCCGACAGCACGAGATCGGGCTTGCGCTCGAGCAACCCGGTGAGCGCCACATGCACGCAGTCCGACGGCGTGCCGTTGACGACGCGATAGCCCTTCACCGGCTCTCCGCTCGCGGTGAACACCGACAGCGGGCGGCTCAGCGTCAACGAGTTCGAGGTACCGCTGGCGTTCTGTTCCGGCGCGATGACTTCGATCTCGCCCAGGCCCTCGCAGGCACGCACCAGTGCGGCCAGCCCGGGCGCAAGATAGCCATCGTCGTTGGCGATGAGGATGCGCATGTCAGTGGCGTCCGGCCGCGGGTTGTTCCATGACGGCCATTGTAGGGAGTCGTCACCTGCGTGACGCATCGTGACGCAGTCGATCCCTATCATCGACAGTCATCGTTGAAGGAGACGACTATGAAGGCCTGGCTGTGCGAGAACCCACGCCCGAGCCGAAGGCCGGCGAGGTGCGCATCGCCGTGCGCGCGGCGAGTCTGAACTTCCCCGACCTGCTGATCGTGCAGAACAAGTACCAGTTCAAGCCGCCGCTGCCCTTCGTACCCGGCGCCGAGTACTCGGGCACCGTCGATGCAGTGGGAAGCGGCGTCACTCACCTGAAGGTGGGCCAGCCGGTGGCGGCGATCGCCGGCGTCGGCGGCTTCGGCACGCATGCGGTGGTCAACGCGGCGCAGGTGATGCCGCTGCCGCCGGGCTTCGATCTCGACGATGCGGCGGCCTTCGCGTTCACCTACGGCACCTCGTACCACGCGCTGATCGACCGCGGCCAGCTGAAGGCCGGCGAGACGGTGCTGGTGCTCGGCGCCGCCGGCGGGGTCGGCACCGCCGCGCTGCAGATCGCCAAGGCCGCCGGCGCTCGTGTCATCGCCGCTGCGTCGAGCGACGAGAAGTGCGCGCTGTGCCGCGAGCTGGGCGCCGATGCGACGCTGAACTACACGACGCAGAACGTGCGCGACACGCTGAAGGCGCTGACCGACGGCAAGGGTCCCGACGTGGTCTACGACCCGGTGGGCGATGCGCTCGCGGAGCCGGTGTTCCGCTCCATCGCCTGGCGCGGCCGCTACCTGGTGATCGGCTTTGCCGGCGGGGCGATTCCCGCCCTGCCGTGGAATCTGGCGCTGCTCAAGGGCGCGTCCATCGTCGGCGTGTTCTGGGGCGACTTCGTCAAGCGCGAGCCGCAGGCCAACGCAGCGGCCATGATGCAGCTGGCGCAGTGGTATGGGCGAGGCTTGGTGAAGCCGGTGATCGACGCCAAGCTGCCGATGAGCGCCCTGCATGAAGCCTATGCACGCATGGGCTCGCGCCAGGTGCGCGGCAAGCTCCTTTTGATCAACGAGTAACAGCCGTTCACCCTAGGGCCCACCCCCCTTGTTGCTGGGGGTGGTCCAGGGACCATCTGCGCTACGATGAATGATCGCCCGCAGTGGCATGGAGAGGCCCATGGCGGTCAAGGTCCTGATACTCGAAGACAACCCGGTTGCGCGAAGCTTTTTGTGCCGCGTGGTGCGCGAAAGCTTCAGTGATGCCATCGCCATCACCGAGGCCGGAGACCTCGAGTCCGCGCGCCGCGAGATCGGCCTCACCGGCGGCCCGCGCGGGCTGCCCGGCGTGGAGTCGTTCAAGCTCATCCTTGTCGACCTCGAGCTGCCCGACGGCAATGGCATGGAGCTGCTCGCCGAGCTGGCGCAATACCCGGCCACGAAGATCGTCACCACGCTGTACTCCGACGACGATCACCTGTTCCCCGCGCTGCAGCGTGGCGCCGATGGCTACCTGCTGAAGGAAGACCGCTTCGAGGTGCTGGTCGAAGAGCTGCAGAAGATCGTGCGCGGCCAGCCGCCGCTGTCGCCGGCCATTGCGCGCCGCCTGCTCACGCACTTCCGCCAGGGCGTCGGTGCCGAAGGCTCGAGTGACTCGGGCTTTGCACCGTTGCCCGGCTTTTCGACCAACCGCCCGGCGTCGCTGGAGCGCCCGGCGCCGATGGACCACGAGCGACTTACGCCGCGCGAGAACGAGGTGCTCACCTACCTCAGCAAGGGCTTCACGATCAAGGAGATCGCGGCGCTGATGGGCATCAAGTGGTTCACCGTCAACGACCACATCAAGTCGATCTACAAGAAGCTCAACGTGTCCAGCCGCGCCGAAGCGGCCGTGCTGGCGAGCAAGCAAGGGCTGGTCTGAGGCCGGGGCGGCTGCCATGCCCGCCGAACACGTCGACGCCTTCTCCTCGCGTCCCTTCCCGCCGAGCACCTCGCCGGTGCCGCTCGATTCTGGTTTCGAGACGCAGACGCTCGAGCAACTGCTCGGCACCCCGCTGGAGCCCTCCCGCTGGATCGGCTGGCGCCTGCGCCTGCTGGTGCTGGCGGTGCTGCTCGGTTGCGTCGGCATCTTCCTGCTGATTCGCACACTGGCCGCATGGCCGCATGTCGATGCGGTATGGCGAGCCAACGACCGCGGGCAGATCGAGCTCGTGAGCTCGTCGGAGCCCGGCCTCACGACGCTGCGCGGCCGCACCTTGCTCGGCGTGGGCGGTGGCGACATGCCGATGGCGGCGCTCGATGCGCTGGCCTTGCAGCGCTCGGCGCGCTGGCTCGTCAACGACAGCGAGCGCGACCGTCACCGCGCGCTGCAGGAACAGCTCGCGCGCGCGATGGAGCAGCGCGACGTCAAGCTGTACTTCAGCGACGGCGTGACGACCGAAGTGCATGCGCAGCCGCGCGGCCTCGCCTCGCTGGGTGCCCTCTTCTGGCTGCTGGCCGCGCTGGCGCTGGTGCTGTACCTGGTGTCGATGGTCGTGCTGCTCGCGCGGCCTTCGGTGCGCAGCGCGGTGTACGCCGGCATGTCGCTGTGCCAGGCAGGCAACCTGCTGTTCATCGCAGTGGAGTCGGTGGTCGATCTCGGCCTGCCGCGCGGCTTCAACGACTGGGATCTGCAAGCGCGCATGGCCTTCGACCTCGTCACCGCGGCAGCCATCGTGCACGCCACCACCGTGCACCCGCGGCCGATCGACGGCGCCAGCTGGCTGGCGGCGCTGGCCTGGGGCCTGGCCTTCGCGCTGATCGCGCTGCAGTCGATACACCAGTTGCCGGCGGCCTGGTGGTGGACTCAGGCGGTCACTGCGGCGATGGGTGTGATGGTCATCGTGCAGCTCACCTGGTCCAACCGCCGCGAGCCGCACCCGTTCGCCGTGGTGCTGCGCCGCTTCGGCGTCATCGCGGTGGGCACCTGGATCCTGCTCACCGTGGCCATCGCGTCCGCCGATCAGCTGCCGGCGCTGCGCCACAACATCGCGGCCATCGGCTCGGTGATCTGGTATGTGTTCATCGCCTCGCTGCTGCTGCTGATGCCGTTCCTCTCGCGCTCGCAGCCGGTGATGCGCGAGTTCTCGATGCTGGCCGCCATCAGCACGGTGGCCACGTCGCTGGACCTGCTGTTCGCCGCGTTGTTCTCGCTCAGCCAGTTCGCGTCGCTGACCCTGTCGCTGTTCCTGTCGCTGGGACTGTATGCCGGTGCGCGCCAGTGGATTCTCAACCAGATGATGGGCAGCAGCATGCTGACCACCGAGCGCATGTTCGAGCAGCTGTACCGCATCGCGCGCGAAGTCGAGCTGCACCCGGAGCGCACCGCGGAGCTGTTGTCGCAGCTGCTGCGCGAACTGTTCGAGCCGCTGGAGATGAGCTGGGTCGACCGTCATGCCAGCCATTCGCGCGTGGTGGCCGACGGCTCGACGCTGCTCGTGCCGGTGCCCGAGCTCGCACCGCGCGACGACGAACTGGAAGCGCCCGGCTCGCTGCTGCTGCGTTTCGCGCAGCGCGGCCGCCGCATGTTCACGCAGGACGACACGCGCCTGGCGGACCGCGTGGTCGAGCAGCTCAAGCGGGCAGTGGCCTTCGACCAGGCCGTCGAGCAGGGCCGCAGCGAGGAACGCGCGCGTCTGGCGCAAGACCTGCACGACGACATCGGCGCGCGCCTGCTGACGCTGATGTACAAGGCGCAGTCCCCGGAGATGGAGGACTACCTCCGCCACACGCTGCAGGATCTGAAGACCCTGACGCGCGGACTCGCCGCGCCCAGCCACCGCCTGTCGCACGCCGCGGCCGAGTGGAAGACCGACATCACGCAGCGCCTCACCGCCGCGCATTGCGACCTCGCCTGGTCGTTCAGCTTCGACCGCGACATGATGCTCAGCGTGGTGCAGTGGTCGGCGTTGACGCGCGTGCTGCGCGAGCTCGTGAGCAACGCCATCGCGCACGCGCAGGCCTCGCAGGTGGACATCGACTTCACGCTGCAGGACGAGCGCCTGGTGCTGACCATCAGCGACAACGGCGTCGGCCGCAACCCGCACGCCTGGTCGCACGGGCTGGGGCTGGGCGGCGTGCGCAAGCGCGTCAAGCAGCTCGGCGGCGAAGTCGAATGGAACGAGAACGAGCCCATCGGCATCGTCTGCCGCGTGCGGATCGATGAGCTAAGCGATCGGCACTGACCGAAGTAGCCGCGCGGCCAGCTCGAAGTCGGCCGGCCACGTGAGCTTGAAGTTCTCGAGGCTCCCCTCGACGAGCAGCGGCGCATGGCCCAGCGCTTCGACGGCGCTGGCTTCGTCGGTCACCGTGTCGCCGGCTTGGGCCAGTGCCGGCCGCAGCAGGCCGAGGCGGAACATCTGCGGGGTCTGCGCAGCCCACTTGCCGGCACGATCGATGGTGGCACCCACGCGCCCCTGTTGCGCCTGCTTCAGCGTGTCGGCCAGCGGCAGCGCGAGCAGGCCGCCCACGTCATCGTCCCAGCACGCATCGATCAGCCGATCGACCCATTCCGGGCGGACCAGGCAGCGCGCCGCATCGTGCACCAGCACCCAGTCGTGCGGCTGCGCACCGCGTGCGACCAGTTCCTGCAGCCCGTTGGCCACCGTCTCGGCGCGCGTCGGGCCACCGCAACGCGCGACCCATCCCGTGAATTGCGGCACGTGCTGCTCGAACTGCGCATCCTCAGGCGACAGCACGACCAGCGTCGCTTCGATGCGCGCCACGCGCTGCAAGGCGTCGAGCGTGTGGGCCACCACCGCCCGCCCGGCCAGCGGGTGGTACTGCTTCGGTCCGCCAACGCCGGCGCGTGCGCCAACACCGGCGCACGGCACGAGGGCATAGCAGCGCGGCGAGCCGCCGATCACGAAGTCTGTCATCCAGCCGGATTCTAGAATCGACCCACGATGCAGTTGCCCTCTCTCAGCCCCGGCAAGCGCTTCACGCTGCCACGCCCTCTCGGTTCGGCCGATGCTCTGCTGCTCGCGCGTTTCGCGCAGCGTGAAGCGCAAGCGCAGCGCCTCACCGCGATCATCAGCGCCGAGCCCGCCGACACGCAGCGCCTCGAGGATGAGCTCAAGTTCTTCGCGCCGGAGCTGCGCGTGGCGGTGTTCCCCGATTGGGAAACGCTGCCCTACGACACCTTCAGCCCGCACCAGGACCTGATTTCCGAGCGCCTGGCCACGCTCTGGCGCATCCAGCAGCGCGAGGTCGATGTGGTGTTGCTGCCGGCATCGACGGCGCTCGCGCGGCTGGCGCCGCCGTCGTTCCTTGCCGGCTACACCTTCCACTTCAAGCAGAAGTCGCGGCTCGACTCGATGAAGCCGGCCTGAAGGCGCAGCTCACGCTGGCTGGCTACACGCACGTGAGCCAGGTCGTGTCGCCGGGCGAATACGCCGTGCGCGGCGGGCTGATCGACCTCTTCCCGATGGGCTCGAACGTGCCCTATCGCGTGGACCTGTTCGGCGACGAGGTCGATTCGATCCGCACCTTCGATCCCGACTCACAGCGCAGCCTCTACCCGGTGCCGGAAGTGCGCCTGCTGCCCGGCCGCGAGTTCCCCATCGACGAAGAGGCCCGCGCGAAGTTCCGCGCTCGTTGGCGCGAGAAGATGGAAGGCGACCCGAGCAAGTCGCGCATCTACAAGGACATCGGCGCGGGTCTGGCCAGCGGTGGCATCGAGTTCTACCTGCCGCTGTTCTTCGACGCGACGGCAACGATCTTCGACTACCTGGCCGAGACCGCCGCGCTGGTGCTGCACGGCGAGATCGACGAGGCGCTCAAGCGCTTCTGGGCCGACACGCGCGAACGGCATCGCTTCCTGCAGCACGACCCGGAGCGGCCGATCCTGCCGCCAGAAGACCTGTACCTGAAGGCCGAGGACTTCTTCGCGCTGGCCAATGCGCACGCACTGCTCGCGCTGCGCGGCGCCGGTGAGACAGGGTGGGCGCGCCCACTTCCGGACGTCGCCATCGCGCGAGGCTCTGAAGAGCCCCTGCGCACGCTCCAGCTGCATCTGGCGCAAACGCCGCACCGCGTGCTGATCGCCGCCGAAAGCGAGGGCCGGCGTGAGAGCCTGCTCGAGCTGCTGCGCGAGCACAAGATCAGTCCGCCGAGCGTCGCCTCGCTCGAGGAGTTCGATGCCGGCAGCGAGCGGGTAGCGCTGGTCGTCGCGCCGCTGGCCGAGGGCTTCTTCTGGCACGAGCCGGCAGAAGCGCGCGCGCTGCAGTTCATCACCGAGACCGAACTGTTCGCGACGCCGCCGACCACGCGGCGCCGGCGCAAGCAGGAGCAGGTCAGCAATGTCGACGCGCTGATCAAGGACCTGTCGGAGCTGAAGGTGGGCGACCCGGTGGTGCATGCCAACCACGGCATCGGCCGCTACCAGGGCTTGCTCAACATCGACCTGGGCGACGGGGCCAGCGAGTTCCTGCACCTCGAATACGCGGACAAGGCGACGCTGTACGTACCGGTGGCTCAGCTGCATCTGATCAGCCGCTACACCGGCGTCAGCGCCGACGAGGCGCCGCTGCACAGGCTCGGCTCCGGCCAATGGGAGAAGGCCAAGCGCAAGGCTGCCGAGCAGGTGCGCGATACAGCGGCCGAGCTGCTCAACCTCTATGCACGGCGTGCAGCGCGCGAGGGCTTCGCGTTCCGCTTCTCGCCGCACGACTACGAAACCTTCGCCGCCGACTTCGGCTTCGAGGAAACGCCGGACCAGCGCGCCGCCATCCACGCGGTGATCCAGGACATGATCAGCCCGAAGCCAATGGACCGCCTGGTGTGCGGCGACGTCGGCTTCGGCAAGACCGAGGTCGCGCTGCGCGCCGCCTTCGTCGCGGTGCATGGCGGCAAGCAAGTGGCGCTGCTCGCGCCGACCACGCTGCTCGCGGAGCAGCACTACCAGAACCTCATCGACCGCTTCGGCAAATGGCCGGTGAAGGTGGCCGAGCTGTCGCGCTTCCGCTCCGCGAAGGAAGTGAAGGCGGCGCTCGAAGGACTGGAGGCCGGCATGATCGACATCGTCGTCGGCACGCACAAGCTCCTGAGCCAGAGCGTGAAGTTCAAGCGCCTGGGGCTGCTGGTGATCGACGAGGAGCACCGCTTCGGCGTGCGCCACAAGGAGGCGATCAAGGCGATGCGCGCCGAGGTCGATGTACTCACGCTGACGGCGACACCGATCCCGCGCACGCTGGGCATGGCACTGGAGGGCTTGCGCGACCTCAGCGTGATCGCCACCGCGCCGCAGCGGCGCCTGGCGATCAAGACCTTCGTACGCAACGAATCGACCGGCACCATCCGCGAGGCCGTGCTGCGCGAGCTCAAGCGCGGCGGCCAGGTCTACTTCCTGCACAACGAGGTGGAGACCATCCAGGCACGCCGCGCCAAGCTGGAGGAACTGCTGCCCGAGGCGCGCATCGCCGTCGCCCACGGCCAGATGCCTGAACGCCAGCTCGAAGCGGTGATGCGCGACTTCGTCGCCCAGCGCCACAACGTGCTCTTGTGCTCGACGATCATCGAGACCGGCATCGATGTGCCGAGCGCCAACACCATCGTCATCAGCCGGGCCGACAAGTTCGGCCTCGCGCAGCTGCATCAGCTGCGCGGCCGGGTCGGGCGCTCGCACCACCAGGCCTATGCCTACCTGATGGTGCCCGATGTCCAGGGCCTCACCAAGCAGGCTGCGCAGCGCCTCGAGGCGATCCAGCAGATGGAAGAGCTCGGCTCGGGCTTCTACCTCGCGATGCACGACCTCGAGATCCGCGGCGCCGGCGAGGTGCTCGGCGAGAACCAGAGCGGCAACATGATGGAGGTCGGCTTCCAGCTCTACAACGACATGCTGGCCGAGGCGGTGCGCTCATTGAAGGCCGGCCGCGAGCCCGACCTGCTGTCG
>VBDL01000148.1 GCA_005884255.1 Betaproteobacteria bacterium
TGATCGTTGAAATCGACCAGCGTCCACGGCGCGTGCTTTTTGTGCGTGGCCTCGAGCATCGTGTCTCGCGCTCGGCCGTAGTCGGCATAACGCTCACGCGCCTGCACGTCGATCTCCGACAGCTTCCAGCGCTTCAGCGGGTCGGCCAGGCGCTCGGCGAAACGCTCTTCCTGCTGCGCCTGGTCCACCGTCAGCCAGTACTTGAAGAGCAGCACGCCGTCGTCGACCAGCAGCCGCTCGAAGCGCGGCGCCTGCTCGAGAAAGGCCTTCACGTCGGTGGCACTGCAAAAGCCCATCACCGCCTCGACGCCGGCGCGGTTGTACCAGCTGCGGTCGAAGAGGACGATCTCGCCGGCCGCCGGCAGATGCGGCACGTAGCGCTGGAAGTACCACTGCGTGCGCTCGCGCTCGCTCGGCTTGTCGAGCGCGACCACGCGGCACTGGCGCGGATTCAGCGTCTCGCTGATCGCGTGCGCGACGCCGCCCTTGCCCGCCGTGTCGCGCCCTTCCAGCAGCACGACGAGGCGCCGGCCGCTGTGCTGCAGCCAGCGCGCCACGTCAGCGAGTTCAAGGTGCAGAGGAGACAGGCGCTCGAGGTACTCGCTCTTGCCCAGCGGCTCGTCGGCCGATTTCTTCTTCGCCATGCGCACACCCCTGGCCAAAAAAAACAAAGCCCGTCCAGCTTGCGGCTGGCGGGCTTGCTTGGCAAGAGACGGCGAGTTACTTGCGCAGGAACTTGCGCAGCGCGGCGAGTTGCGCGGCCTGGATGGCCAACTCGCTCTGCGCCTTGGCGACATCGATGTCGCTCTTCGCATTGCGCAGCGCTTCCTCGGCGAGCTTCTTGGCCTCGGTGGCCTTGGCCTCGTCGAGATCCTTGCCGCGGATCGCGGTGTCGGCCAGCACGGTGACTGTGCCCGGCTGCACCTCGAGGATGCCGCCGGCGACGAAGACGAACTCTTCCTCGCCGTTGTCGGCGCGCTCGATACGCACCGCGCCGGGACGGATGCGCGTGATCAGCGGCGTGTGGCGCGGCAGGATGCCGAGCTCGCCGTTCTCGCCCGGCAGCGCGACGAACTTCGCCTCGCCGGAGAAGACCTGCTCCTCGGCGGAGACGACGTCGACATGAATGGTGGCCATGGCTTGCCTCGCCTTATTGGATCTTCTTGGCCTTCTCGATGACGTCGTCGATGGTGCCGACCATGTAGAAAGCCTGCTCGGGCAGGTGGTCGCACTCGCCGTTGACGATCATCTTGAAGCCGCGGATGGTTTCCTTCAGCGGCACGTACTTGCCGGGCGAGCCGGTGAAGACTTCGGCCACGTGGAAGGGCTGCGACAGGAAGCGCTGGATCTTGCGCGCGCGCGCCACGGCCAGCTTGTCTTCCGGGCTCAGCTCATCCATGCCCAGGATCGCGATGATGTCGCGCAGCTCCTTGTAGCGCTGCAGCACGGCCTGCACCGAGCGGGTCGTGGTGTAGTGCTCTTCGCCGACCACGTTCGGGTCCACTTGACGCGACGTCGAGTCCAGCGGGTCCACCGCGGGGTAGATGCCCAGCGAGGCGATGTCGCGGCTCAGCACCACGGTGGCGTCCAGGTGCGCGAAGGTGGTGGCCGGGGACGGGTCAGTCAGGTCGTCCGCCGGCACGTACACGGCCTGGATCGACGTGATCGAGCCGACCTTGGTCGACGTGATGCGCTCTTGCAGGCGGCCCATTTCCTCGGCCAGCGTCGGCTGGTAGCCCACCGCGGACGGCATGCGGCCCAGCAGCGCGGACACTTCGGTGCCGGCCAGCGTGTAGCGATAGATGTTGTCGACGAAGAACAGCACGTCGCGGCCTTCGTCGCGGAACGATTCGGCGATCGTCAGGCCGGTCAGCGCGACGCGCAGGCGGTTGCCCGGCGGCTCGTTCATCTGGCCGTAGACCATCGACACCTTCGACTCGCCGAGGTTGTCGAGCTTGACGACGCCCGACTCGGCCATCTCGTGATAGAAGTCGTTGCCCTCGCGGGTGCGCTCACCCACACCGGCGAACACCGACAGGCCCGAGTGTGCCTTGGCGATGTTGTTGATGAGCTCCATCATGTTCACGGTCTTGCCGACGCCGGCACCACCGAACAGGCCCACCTTGCCGCCCTTGGCGAACGGGCAGATCAGGTCGATCACCTTGATGCCGGTTTCGAGCAGCTCTTGCGAGGGGCTCAGCTCGTCATACGACGGCGCCTTGCGGTGGATCGGTGCCGTGAGCTCCTGGCTCACCGGGCCGCGCTCGTCGATCGGCGAGCCCAGCACGTCCATGATGCGGCCGAGCGTCGCCTTGCCCACCGGCACGGTGATCGGGTTGGCGGTGTTGCTCACCATCAGCCCGCGGCGCAGGCCTTCGGAGGAGCCCAGCGCAATGGTGCGCACGATGCCGTCGCCCAGCTGCTGCTGGACTTCGAGCGTCAGCGCGGTGCCTTCGAGCTTCAGCGCGTCATAGACCTTGGGCATCTGGTCGCGCGGGAACTCCACGTCCACCACGGCGCCGATGCACTGAACGATCTTGCCTTGTGCCATTTTTCGTTCCTTCAGAGATTCAATTCGTTAGACCGCAGCGGCACCGCCGACGATCTCGGACAGTTCCTTGGTGATCGCCGCCTGGCGCGTCTTGTTGTAGACGAGCTTCAGCTCCGCGATCAGGTTGCCGGCGTTGTCGGTGGCGGCCTTCATCGCGACCATGCGCGCCGATTGCTCGCTGGCCATGTTCTCGGCCACCGCCTGGTAGACCAGCGCCTCGATGTAGCGCGTGAGCAGCTCGTCGATCACCGTCGCGGCATCGGGCTCGTAGATGTAGTCCCAGCCGTAGGCCTTCTTCTCCTCGGCGCTTTGCGTGAAGCGCGAGCCATCCAGCGGCAGCAGCTGCTCGACCACCGGCTCCTGCTTCATCGTGTTGATGAAGCGCGTGTAGCAGAGGTAGACGCGGTCGATCTTGCCTTCGACGAAGGCATCGAGCATCACCTTCACCGGGCCGATCAGCTTTTCGAGCTGCGGCGCATCACCCAGGTGCGTGGCATGCGCCACGACCGCCGCGCCGATGCGGTTCAAGAAGCCCAGGCCCTTGTTGCCGATGGCCACCGCCTGCACGCCCTGGCCGGCGCCTTGCGCATCGCGCATCGCGTTGGTCACCGCGCGCAGCACGTTGGTGTTCAGGCCGCCGCACAAGCCCTTGTCGGTGCTGACGACGATGAAGCCCGACGCTTTCGGCGCCGCGGCCTCGCGCATGTAGGCCGATTGGTACTCGGGGTTCGCCTGCGCCAGGTTGGCCGTGATGTTGCGGATCTTGTCCGCATACGGCCGCGCTGCGCGCATGCGCTCCTGCGCCTTGCGCATCTTCGACGCGGCGACCATCTCCATGGCCTTGGTGATCTTCTTGGTGTTCTCCACCGATTTGATCTTGCCGCGTATTTCCTTGCCGACCGCCATGACGGTTGCTCCTTAGGCGAAGGATTTCTTGAAGGCGGCGATCGCGTCGACCAGCTGCGCTTCGCTGTCCTTGTCCAGCGCCTTGTCGTTCTCCAGCTTCTGCAGCAGCGCGGCATGGCTGGTCTTCAGGAACTGGTGCAGGCCGTGCTCGAAGGACAGCACCTTCTTCACGTCGATGTCGTCCATGAAGCCCTTGTTCACCGCCAGCAGCGATGCGGCCATCAGGCTGATCGACAGCGGCGAGTACTGCGGCTGCTTCAAGAGCTCGGTCACGCGGGCACCGCGGTCCAGCTGCTTGCGCGTGGCGGCGTCGAGGTCCGACGCGAACTGCGCGAAGGCGGCGAGCTCACGGTACTGCGCCAGGTCGGTACGGATACCGCCGGACAGGTTCTTCACCAGCTTGGTCTGCGCGGCGCCACCGACGCGCGACACCGAGATACCGGCGTTGATCGCGGGGCGGATGCCGGCGTTGAACAGCGAGGTCTCGAGGAAGATCTGGCCGTCGGTGATCGAGATCACGTTGGTCGGCACGAAGGCGGACACGTCGCCGGCCTGCGTCTCGATGATCGGCAGCGCGGTCAGCGAGCCGGTCTTGCCCTTCACTTCGCCCTTGGTGAACTTCTCGACGTAGTCGGCGTTCACGCGCGCGGCGCGCTCGAGCAGGCGGCTGTGGAGATAGAACACGTCGCCGGGGAAGGCTTCGCGGCCCGGCGGGCGGCGCAGCAGCAGCGACACCTGGCGATAGGCGACGGCCTGCTTGGACAGGTCGTCATAGATGATCAGCGCGTCTTGCCCGCGGTCGCGGAAGTACTCGCCCATCGTGCAGCCCGAGTAGGCCGACACGTACTGCATCGCGGCCGACTCGGAGGCCGACGCGGCGACGACGATGGTGTAGTCCATCGCGCCGTATTGCTCGAGCGAGCGGACAACGTTCTTGATCGACGACGCCTTCTGGCCGATGGCGACGTAGACGCAGGTCATGTTCTGACCCTTCTGGCTGATGATCGTGTCGATCGCCACCGCGGTCTTGCCGGTCTGGCGGTCGCCGATGATCAGCTCGCGCTGGCCGCGGCCGATGGGCACCATCGAGTCGATCGACTTCAGGCCGGTCTGCACCGGTTGCGACACCGACTGGCGCGCGATCACGCCCGGCGCGACCTTCTCGATCACGTCGGTCATCTTCGCGTTGATCGGGCCCTTGCCGTCGATCGGCTGGCCGAGCGCGTTGACGACGCGGCCGATCAGCTCGGGGCCGACCGGCACTTCCAGAATGCGGCCCGTGCACTTGACGGTGTCGCCTTCGGAGATGTGCTCGTACTCGCCCAGGATCACCGAGCCCACCGAGTCGCGCTCGAGGTTCAGCGCCAGGCCGAAGGACGGCTGGCCGTCCTTGCCCGCGGGGAATTCGAGCATTTCGCCGGCCATCACGTCCGACAGGCCGTGGATGCGGACGATGCCGTCGGTCACCGAGACCACGGTGCCCTGGTTGCGGATGTCCGTCGACGGCTGCAGGCCCTCGATGCGGCTCTTGATCAGTTCGGAAATTTCAGCGGGATTCAGTTGCATGACTTCTCTCCTGGGCGCGCCGCCATCAGGCGGTCAGAGCGACCTTCATCTGTTGCAGGCGGGCCTTCACCGAGGTGTCGAGCACCTCGTCGCCGACCACGACGCGAATGCCACCGATCAGTTCGGGATCGACCTCGACCGTCGCGTTGAGCTTGCGGCCGAAGCGCTTCTCCAGAGCCGCCACCACCTCCGCCAGCTTTGCAGCGTCGATCGCGAAGGCGCTGTACACCTTGGCGTCCGACACGCCCGACTGCGCGTTGACCAGCGCGTGGTACTGCGCGGCAATCTCCGGCAGCGCCGCGAGGCGGCCGTTGTCGATGATCGCGTGCAGCAGGTTCTGCGCGGCGGGCGACAGCGGCGTCTTCACGACATCGGCGATCACGGCGTAGACCTGGTCGCGCGACACCTTGGGGTTGTCGGCGAACTGGCGCAGCTGCTCGTGCTTCGCGACGTCGGCGAGCGCCGCGACTTCGGCGGACAAGTCACCCCGCGCGGCCTTGAACAAGGCCTCGGCGTAGGGGCGGGCGATGGTTGCAAGTTCGGCCATGGCGATCAGAGCTCCGTGCGCAGACGACCCAGCAGGTCGGCGTGCGCCGCGGCGTTCACCTCCTTGCGGAGGATCGCTTCGGCACCCCGGACGGCGAGCGCGGCGACATCTTCGCGCAGCGCTTCGCGCGCCTTGACCATTTCCTGCGTGGCCTCGGCCTTCGCAGCGGCAACGATCTTGGCAGCCTCCTCGCTGGCGCGAGCCTTGGCTTCCTCGATCAGCGACTGCGCCAGGCGCTCGGCATCGGCCAGGCGCTTGGCCACGTCGTCACGCGCAGCCGACAGCTGCGACTCGACGCGTTGGTTGGCCGCAGCCAGATCGGCCTTCGCCTTGTCGGCCGCCGACAGACCGTCGGCGATCTTCTTGGCACGCTCGTCGAGCGCCGTCACGATGGGCGGCCACACGAATTTCATCGTGAACCACGCCAGGATCAGGAAGACCACGAGCTGTGCAATCAGGGTTGCGTTCAGACTCACGGCAACACCTTTCTATGCGAGTTGGGACTTGAGCGAGCGCTCGAGGGCGATCAATGCAGAACGAACGGGTTGGCGAACGCGAACATCATCGCGATACCAACGCCGATGATGAACGCCGCGTCGATCAGGCCGGCCAGCACGAACATCTTCACTTGCAGTTCGTTCATCAGCTCGGGTTGGCGAGCGGCCGATTCCAGGTATTTGCTGCCCATGATGCCGATACCGATACAGGCACCGATGGCGCCCAGCCCAACGATCAGGCCGGCGGCCAGAGCGACAAAACCCAACACGTGTTCCATGGTTGCTCCTTCTTAGGATTTAAGTGAAAAGTGAAACGGGAAAGAGTGAGAAGCGCTTATCAGTGCGCGTCGTGTGCCTGACCGACGTAGACCAGGGTCAGCATCATGAAGATGAAGGCCTGCAGCAAGACGATCAGGATGTGGAAGATGGCCCACGCGGTGCCGGCGATCACGTGGCCGAGCCACAGCGTGATGCCGGTGGCCGAGCCGAAGCCGGCCGCGCCCATCAAGGCGATCAGCATGAACACCAGCTCGCCGGCGTACATGTTGCCGAACAGACGCATGCCGTGCGACAGGGTCTTGGCGAAGAACTCGACCATCTGCATCGGGAAGTTGGCGACGCTCATCAACAGGAACAGCAGCCAGCTGAGCGGGTTGCCGGTGATCTTGGCGCTGCCGAAGGGCGCCGAGATCAGCTCGTGGCCCCAGCCGCCGAGGCCCT
>VBDL01000149.1 GCA_005884255.1 Betaproteobacteria bacterium
CGAACTCGTAGCGCGTCTGGTTGGCCGACAGCTCGGTGAGCACCGTCTCGAGGTCGCCGTAGGTGTTGCGGAAGATCAGGTCCTTGCTGCCTTCGAGGTACGGGCGCTCCCAGTCGTGCTTGAACTCCTTGAAGCGCTGCAGCATCGGGAACAGGCCGAAGTTCATCGTGCCCATGTTCATCGACGCCACCTCGGGCTTGAGCACCTTGGCGGGCAGCATGCGCTCCTGCACCGTCATGTACGGCGAGCCGCCGGTCGTCAGGTTGATGACGGCATCGCAGCGCGCCTTGATGTCCTTCAGGAACGGCACGAAGGCCTCGGGACGCTGGTCGGGCTTGCCGGTGACGGGGTCGCGCGCATGCAGGTGGATGATGGCCGCGCCGGCCTCGAACGCGCCGACCGACGCATCGGCGATCTCCTGCGCCGTGACCGGCAGGTACGGCGACATCGACGGCGTGTGGATCGCACCGGTGACGGCGCAGGTGATGATGACTTTCTTCTGGGCGGACATGCGGTTGTCTCCTTCGCGGGGTGAGGCCTGTCAGACCGGGTCCCAGGTGAACACGTCACCCGAGCGGTCGAGTGGGAAAAAGTCGGCGCGCAGCATCGGCAACGCGGTGTCGAGCACGCTTTCGGGCGTCCAGCCCTCGCCGCGGTGAGCGCTGCGGATCGGTCGCGGCTGGCTGAACAGATAGATCTCGTTGTTGCGCACGCCGAAGATCTGGCCGGTGACGTCGCTGGCCGCATCGGCGCACAGGCCGACGACGAACGGCGCGACACGCTCGGGCACCAGCTTCTTCAGGCCCTCGACGCGCTTCTTCTGCTCGGGTGTCTCGCTCGGGATCGAGTCGATCATGCGCGTCCAGGCGAACGGTGCGACCGCGTTGGAGCGCACGCCGAACTTCTGCATGTCGAGCGCAATCGACTTCGACAGCCCGACGATGCCCAGCTTGGCCGCGCTGTAGTTGGCCTGACCGAAGTTGCCGATCAGGCCCGAAGTCGACGTCATGTGCACGTAGACCCCGCTGCCCTGCTGCTTGAAGTGCGGCGCAGCGGCACGGCTGACGTTGAAGCTGCCCTTCAGATGCACCGCCAGCACCTGGTCGAACTCGGGCTCGCTCATGCGGTGGAACATCACGTCGCGCAGGATGCCGGCGTTGTTGACGACGATGTCGATGCGGCCGAAGGTGTTCACCGCGGCCTCGACCATCTTGTGCGCCGCGCCCCACTCGGCCACCGAACCGCCGTCGACGATCGCGTCGCCGCCCATCGCCTTGATCGCGGCGACGACCTCGTTCGCCGGCTGCTCGTTGTCGAGTTGGCCGTCCAGCGATGCGCCGAGGTCGTTGACGACCACCTTCGCGCCGGCCGCGGCAAAAGCGAGCGCGATGCCCCGGCCGAGGCCGCGGCCGCCGCCGGTGACCAGCGCCACCTTGCCTTCGAGAAGCTTGCTCAATTCAGTCTCCTTCAATGGTTGGCGCTGCGGGTAAACCCCTGTGCAGGAGCGCCATTCCGACTTGCAGAAATATCGTGCACTAGCGTACCATGCAGCACATGACCATGTACAGCCCGCTGTCGCGACGACACGAAGTTCGATGAACGATCCCGCCACCGATTTCGGCTTGCTGGCCACCGCCCGATACGTGCCCCGCCTGCGCCTCGAACGCAGCGAGGTCTTCGCGCAGCACCGCTGGATGGCGCCCGGCCTCAAGTCCCTGGCCAAGGGCCAGCGCGCAATGGCCAACTGGGACGAAGACGCCGTGACGATGGCGGTCGAGGCCGGCCGCTCGCTGCTGGCCGCCACGCCGGCCGGCGGCGCCACCGAGCTGACGCTCGCATCGACCACCCTGCCCTTCGCCGACCGCCTGAATGCGGGCATCGTCGCCGCCGCGCTCGGCCTCGATTCGAATGCGGTCGTGCGCGACGTCGCATCGAGCGCGCGCGCCGCCCTGACCGAGCTTGCCGCATCGCTGCGCCACGCGGTGCCCGGCAGCACGCGCATCACCGTCGCATCGGAGCGCCGCACGGCGCGCCCGGGCAGCGCGCAGGAGCTGATCTTCGGCGACGGTGCCGCGGCCGCATCGGTCGGCAGCGGCCGGCCGATCGCCACCTTCGTCGCGGCGCGCAGCGTGCACGCCGACTTCGTCGACCATTTCCGCCAGACCGGCGAGCCTTACGAATACGGCTGGGAAGAGCGCTGGGTTCGCGACGAGGGCTACATGAAGGTGGCCGCCGAAGCGATCAAGCAGTGCCTGGCGGACGCCGGCATCTCGGCCGCCAACGTCGCCCATTTCGCACTGCCCGCGCCGCTGCCGCGCATCAACGAGGCAGTGGCCAAGCGTGTCGGCATTCCCGCGACGGCGCTCGTCGCCACCGCGGGCGACACGGTCGGCGATCTCGGTTGCGCGCAGCCGCTCGCGATGCTCGACATCGCGCTGCGCGCCGCCGCGCCCGGTGCGCTGATCCTCGTCACCGCGTTCGGCAGCGGTTGCGATGTCTTGCTGCTCAAGCGGACATCGGTCCCCTGCCCTGGCGCCGGGCCCGATGCCGGCAAGCCCGAGACCAGCTACCTGAAGTACCTGTCGTTCACCGGCCAGATCGCGCTTGCCTGGGGCATGCGCGCCGAGATGGACAACAAGCCCGCATTGACGGCGGCATGGCGCGACCACACGCGCACCGAGCGCTTCGAAGGTGGCTGCTGCGAGCGCTGCGGCACGGTGCAGTTTCCGCTGTCGCGGCTGTGCGTGAACCCCGAATGCCGGGCGCAGGACAGCCAGAAGCCGGTCAGCTTCGCCGACCGCCCGGCCCGCGTGCTCTCGCACACCAGCGACTTCCTGGCCTACACGCCGGCGCCGCCGTTCCAGTTCGGCCACATCGATTTCGACGGCGGCGGCCGCGTGCTGATGGAGTTCGCCGACACCGACCGCGACGAGCTCAGCGTCGGCCTGCCGCTGCGCATGGTCTACCGCATCAAGGACCTCGATGCAGCGCGCGGCTTCCGCCGCTATTTCTGGAAGGCCACGCCGGTGCGCGGCGCTGCACGGCCCACCTGACACCGTTTAGGAGATTCGACTTGGCCACTGGCATTCGCGACAAGGTCGCCATCATCGGCATGGGCTGCACCCGCTTCGGCGAGCGCTGGGACGCGGGCCCCGAAGACCTGATGCTCGAAGCCTTCAACGAGGCGCTGGCCGACGCCGGCATCCAGGGTTCGCAAATCGAGGCCGCGTGGTTCGGCGTGTGCCTGGAAGAGAACAACGTCGGCAAGACCGCCGGCCCGCTGGCGCAGGCGCTGCGGCTGCCGCGCATCGCCGCGACCCGCGTCGAGAACGCCTGCGCGACCGGCACCGAGGCGCTGCGCGGCGCAGCGTACGCGGTCGCCGCCGGCGCCTACGACATCGTGCTCGCACTCGGTGTCGAGAAGCTCAAGGACACCGGCTACGGCGGCCTGCCGGTGCGCACCCGCGGCGTTGCCAACGACCTCTGGCTGCCCAACTCGACGGCGCCCGGCGCGTTCGCGCAGCTCGCCTCGGCATACGCCGCCAAGCACGGCGTCGCGATGCCCGACCTGAAGCGCGCGATGGCCCACATCTCGGTGAAGAGCCACGCCAACGCGTCGCTCAACCCGAAGGCGCACCTGCGCAACAAGATCACCGAAGATGACGTGCTCAACGCGATGACGATTGCCGCGCCGCTCGGCCTGTACGACTGCAGCGGCGTCAGCGACGGCGCGGCCTGCGCGATCCTGACCACGCCCGAGATCGCGCGCGCGCTGAAGGCCAACGCCGAGATCGTGACCATCAAGGCGCTCGAGGTCTCGGTCAGCAACGGCGAGGAAGCCGGCTTCCAGGCCTGGGACGGTGCGCACATCGCGACCGCCCGTGTCGCGGGTGCGCGCGCCTATGCGGCGGCCGGCATCACGGACCCGCGCGCCCAGATCCACATGGCCGAGGTCCACGACTGCTTCTCGATCACCGAGGCGGTGCTGATGGAAGACCTCGGCTTCAGCAAGCCCGGCCGCGTGATCCACGACGTGCTCGACGGCGTGTTCGACATCGACGGCAAGCTGCCGGTCGAGCCCGACGGCGGCCTCAAGTGCTTTGGCCACCCGATCGGCGCCTCCGGGCTCCGGATGGTCTACGAGGTCTACCAGCAGCTGCACGGCCGGGCCGGTGCGCGCCAGTTGAAGCAGGTCGACCGCGGCCTCACGCAGAACCTCGGCGGGCACCCGCACCAGAACGTCTGCGCCGTCTCGATTCTCGGGCGCCACGGCGCCTGAGCCGACCGCTCATCCTTTTCATTCACAGGAGACCATTCCCATGCGAGGACTCAAGGGCAAGACCGCCATCGTCACCGGCGCGGGCAGCGGCATCGGCCGCGCCATCGCGCTGCGTCTGGCTTCCGAAGGCGTGACCGTCGGCGTGTTCGACATCAACCCGGCGGGCGCCGCCGAGACGGTCAAGGCGATCGCAGCCGCCGACGGCAAGGCCGTACCCGTCACCTGCGACATCACCGACTACGCAGCGGTCACCAAGGCCGTCGCCGAGTTCGAAGCCGCCACCGGCGAAGGCACCGCGATCCTCGTCAACAACGCCGGCTGGGACACGCCGATGCCGTTCCTGAAAACCGACGAGGCGTTCTGGAAGAAGATCGTCGCGATCAACTACATGGGCCCGCTGCACATGACGCATGCGGTCGGCCAGGGCATGAACGCGCGCAAGAGCGGGCGCATCGTCAACATCGCCTCCGACGCCGGGCGCGTCGGCTCGTCGGGCGAGGTCGTCTACTCGGGCTGCAAGGGCGCGACGATCGCCTTCGCCAAGGCGTTCGCGCGCGAGGTGGCGCGCAACAACGTCACCGTCAACACCGTCTGCCCCGGGCCGACCGATACCCCGGCGATGGACGCCTTCGTCGGCAGCGGCGAGGCCGGCCAGAAGATCCGCGACGCGATGGTCCGCGGCGTGCCGCTCGGCCGCATCGGCGTGCCCGACGACTACCCCGGCCTCGTCGCATTCCTCGCGAGCGACGATGCCGCCTTCATCACCGGCCAGACGATCAGCGTCTCGGGCGGCCTCTCCATGCACGGCTAAGGAATCACGACCATGAGCAAACAGTACAAGGACATCACCTACGAGGTGCGCGACGGCGTCGTCCGCGTCACGATCAACCGGCCCGAGGTCTACAACGCGTTCCGCAACCAGACGCTCGAGGAACTGATCGACGCGCTGCGCCGCGCCGACGAAGAAAAGAGCGCCAACGTGATGGTGCTCGCGGGCGCCGGCGACAAGGCCTTCTGCACCGGCGGCGACCAGAAGGTGCACCTCAGCGAAGATGGCCTCTACGGTCCGCGCGGCACCGTCGGCATGCCGATCGAGGAAATGCAGACGGCGCTGCGCGACCTGCGCAAGGTCTCGATCGCCAAGGTGCAGGGCTTTGCGATCGGCGGCGGCAACGTCTTCGCGACCTTGTGCGACATCACGATCGCCTCCGAGAAGGCGACCTTCGGCCAGGTCGGCCCGAAGGTCGGCTCGGTCGATCCGGGCTGGGGCACGGCCTACCTGGCGCGCATCGTCGGCGAGAAGAAGGCGCGCGAGATCTGGTTCCTGTGCCGCAAGTACAGCGCCGCCGAGGCCGAGAAGATGGGCCTCGTCAACAAGGTCGTGCCGCACGATCAGCTCGACGCCGAAGTCGACCAGTGGTGCAAGGAGATCAACGAGATGAGCCCGACCGCGCTGACGATCGCCAAGCGCTCGTTCAACGCCGACACCGAAAACATCCGCGGCATCGGCTTCCTCGGCATCCAGACCGTCAAGCACTACTACCAGTCGGACGAATCGAAGGAAGGCGTGAAGGCGTTCAACGAACGCCGCAAGCCCGACTTCAAGAAGTTCGTCTGAGCGGAGACCGCGCCGTGGAAACGCTGATCCAGACCGCGCTCGACGCCGACGGCGTGCTGCTCGCCACGATCGACATGCCGGGGCGGACGATGAACGTCTTCTCGGCCGGGCTGATGGATGCGCTGGATGCGCTGATGAACCACGTGGACAGCGATCCCACTGTGCGCAGCGTCGTGCTCACCTCCGGCAAGCCGAGCTTTCTGGCCGGTGCGGATCTCGCGATGGTGCGCGGCTACTGCGACGCCGGCGAGACGATGAACGCCGAGCAGATGTTCGCGATGTGCGGCCGGCTCGGTCGCCAGCTGGTGCGGCTCGAAGCGTCGGCCAAGCCGTGGGTCGCTGCCGTCAATGGCCTCGCGCTCGGCGGCGGGCTCGAGCTGGCGATGGCCTGCCGCACGCGTCTCGTCGCCGACGATCCGAAGATCCAGCTCGGGCTTCCCGAGGTGCGTCTCGGCCTGCTGCCTGGCGCGGGCGGCACGCAGCGCCTGCCGCGCTTCGTCGGCTTCGAGCTCGGCATGGACATGCTGCTCAGCGGCCGGCCGATCGACCCGGCCGTCGCCGTCCAGGCCGGCCTGTTCGAGCGTGTCGTGCCGGCGGCGCAGCTGGTTGCCGAAGCGAAGGCATCGGCGCGCAAGCTGGAGGGCACTTCTCACGACCCGGCGAAGAAGTTCGGTCATCTCGCGTTGGCCGACGTGCCGGCGCACAGCGCCGAGGTGGCACGCGCCATCGCGCTGAAGCATGGTGTGAGTCCGACCGACTTCGAGCTCTATCCCGCCTACAGCGCGATCGTCGACAGCGTGCTGCTCGGCGCGCGTCAAGCGCTCGCCGAAGGCACCGACACCGAGATGCGGCAGTTCCTGCGGCTGATGTTCTCGCCGGTGGCAGGCAACATGGTGCGCACGCTGTTCCTCGAGCGCCAGCGCGCGGACCGCGAGCTCGCGCCACCGCAAGGGCTGCGCATCGAGAAGGTCAGCGCGGGCCCGATCTCGCCGGCACGCTCGGCGTGGACCACGTCGCTCGGCAAGGCGAAGCTCGCGGTCGACGAGGACATCACGCTGCCTGCCGACACGAGCGAGCTGCTCGACAACCGCGGCGCGCGCCACCGACTGGCGGCGCGCGTGCTGGCCGACGCGGCCGGCGGACACGAGCCCGAGGGCGCGTTCGCCGTGCTGACGCCGAACGGACCTTTCGGCAACGTGTTGGAAATCGTCGGCGCCGACGATGCGTGCGCCGCAGCACTGGCCGCGCTCGGACAGCGGCTGCGTGCGCTGCCCTACCGCACGCAGGCGAGGACCAGCATGCTGCTCGCCCAGGCGAGCGCGGACCGCGACGATGCCGACGCCCAGGCGCTGGCCGCACTGAGCCGCGCGGCGACCACGCCCACCGGCGACACCGACTTCTACGACGTGGCGGCCTGTGTCGCCGGCGTGACGCCGCTGTGGAGCGGCGGCCCGTTCACGCATTCCTGGCGCGAGCATGCACGACTCGCGCCGCGTTTCGATGCGGCGCAATCCGCGGCGTGGACTCGCATCGAGCCGGTGTTGCGAAAGGCCCGCCCTTGACCGACCGCAGCCGCATCGGCCACATGACCGCGCCGACGACGCATGCCGTCGACGCCTGGCGCGTCAAGCTGTTCTGCCAGGCGATCGGCGAGACCGATCCGGTGTTCCACGATGCCGCTGCCGCGCGCCGAGCGGGCCACCGGGCCTGCCCGGTGCCGCCGACCTTCCTCAAAGCGCTCGAGAGCGAGCATCAGAGCGGCGCCGCGCTGATGAAGCTGCTCGATGTGCCGATGACCGGCGTGCTGCATGCCGAGCAGCGCTTCGAGTTCGAGTCGCCGGTGCACGTGGGCGACACGGTCGAGATTTCGCGCACCGTCGCCGAGATCTTCGACAAGCGCGGCGGCGCGATGACCTTCATCGTCGTCGACTCGCACTTTCGTGTGGCCGGCCAGGCGGTGGCGTCTGCGCGGCAGACGATCGTCGTGCGCAACAGCATGCCGGCGGCCGCATGACGGACGCGCGCTGCCCAGCAACGCTGGAGCTTTCGCTGGGGCCCATCACCGCGGTCGACCTCGCGCTCTACGCCGCGGCGTCAGGCGACCTGAACCCGCTGCACCTCGATGCCGAAGTCGCACGCGCGGCCGGCTTCCAGCGTCCGATCGCGCATGGCATGCGAACGATGGCCTGTGCGGGCCGGCTCTTCACCAGCCGGTTCGGGGCGACGGCGCTGCGTGCACTCGACACACGCTTCGTCGGCACGGCCAAGCTCGGCGATTCGCTGCTGCTGCGCGCGACGCTCGCCGCGGCGGGAGACAGCACCGCGGACTATGCGCTGAGCGTGCAGACCTCGGACGGCGTGTCGGTCGCCACCGGCAACGCGCGCGTCGCGCTCACCGCCGATCGCGCCGAGTGATCAGGCCATGAAGCGACTCAGCGACGCTCTGCATCCAGGCGCAAGGGTGTTCGTCCCCGGCGTCAGCGGCGAATCGGCGCTGTGGATCGACGACCTGCGCGCCGACCCGGAGCGTGCGCGCGGCGTGCACTTCATCGGCGTGCAGTTCCCCGGCATCGACAGCGCCGACTACCTCGCGCTGCATTCCGACACGCGGCTGACCGCCTTCTTCATGTCGCCGGCGGTGCGCGAAGGCATCCGGCAGGGCCGCGCCGAGTTGCTGGCGCTCGACTACCCCGGCATCGCGCGCCATCTGCGCGACATGCCGCCGGTCGACGTCGCGGTCGCGCAGCTGAGCCTGCCCGATGCCGACGGCTATTGCAGCGCAGGGCTTGCCAGCGATTTCGTGCCGCTGGTCTGGGACCGCGCTGTGCGGCGTGTCGCGCATCTGAACCCGCGCCTGCCATGCACACGGGGCAGCTTTCGCGTCCACATGTCGACGCTGGACATCGCGGTCGAGGCCGACGCACCGCTGCTCGAATACACCGAAGCGGCAGGCGGTCCGGTCGAGGCACGCATCGGGGCGCACATCGCCGGCCTGGTTCGCGACGGCGACACGCTGCAGTTCGGCGTCGGCTCGGTGCCGTCGGCGCTGGCGTCGTCGCTCGCTTCACACCGCGGGCTGAAGCTGCACAGCGGCATGGTGTCGCCGTCTTTGCAAAGCCTGTGGGAGGCCGGCGCACTCGACCGCGACGCGCGCATCACGACCGGCGTGGCGCTGGGACCGGCGTCCTTCCATGGCTTCGTCGCCGAGCAGCCGAACCTCTGGTTCACCGATGTCGCGCACACGCACGACATGGGCGCGATCGCCGCGATCCCGCGCTTCGTCGCCATCAACAGCGCGGTCGAGGTCGATCTGTTCGGCCAGGTCAATTCCGAGCGTGCCGGCGGCACGATCCAGGCCGGCGCCGGTGGGCTGCCGGCGTTCGCGCAAGGCGCGCTCGCCTCGGCCGGCGGGCAGTCGATGATCTGCCTGACATCGACCGCGCGCGGCGGCAGCGTGTCGCGCATCGCCGCGGCGCTCGGCGACAAGGCGCTGTGCACGCTCCCGCGCTATCTGGCGGACGTGGTCGTCACCGAGCACGGCGTCGCGCAGCTGCGCGGGCTGGGCATGGACGCACGCGCCGCGGCACTGATCTGCATCGCCGCGCCCGAGCACCGCGACGCACTCGCGGCGCGATGGGACACGGTGCGGCGCACGCTCTAAAGGCGCCGCAATCCAGGGCGAACGCTGGGAGGTGACCGTCTACGCGATCCGGATCAACCGCTTCCCCAAGTTCTCCCCGCGGTACAAGCCCGCGATCGCGTCCGGTGCGTGCTCGATTCCGTCCAGCACATCCTCCAGATACGTCAACCGCCCCTCGCGCAGCCACTGCGCCAGATCGCGCCGCGCCGCAGCGTAGTGATCCGCATGATCGAAGATCACGAAGCCCTGCATCCGCGCACGCTTGACGAGCAGATGCCGCTCGACACGCGGGC
>VBDL01000150.1 GCA_005884255.1 Betaproteobacteria bacterium
CCCGGCGGGCAGGCGTTGTCCCAGCAGACGAACTGCGCGCCGCAGGTTCTGCATCCGTTCGTGATCATCGATGTGCTCACGCGTTCGGCTCGCATATTGAATGTCCTTCAGACGCTTCAGGGCATCGCCGAGCGACACCGGCGCCGCCTCGCTGGCGTCCCAAAGATCCACCATGAAACACAGGGTGTCGCGCCGCTCCGCGTCGTCGAGCACGATGTCGAGCGGCGTATTCGAGTAGACGCCGCCATCCCAATAGGGTTCGCCGTCGATCAGCACGGGTGCGAAGCCCGGCGGCAGCGCCCCGCTGGCCATGACGTGCTCCGCTGTAATGGGCCGCTTGCCGTGGCGATTGTCGAAGCGCGCGAGCTGGCCGGTCGTCACATTGACAGCGCACAGCGTCAGGCGCGTGTCGCCACGATTGAGGTATTCGAAGTCGATCAGATCGGCCAGCGTGTGCCGCAGCGGGGAGGTGTCGTAGAAGCCGAGTTCGGGCAGCGGTGCCGCACGCGCCAAGTCCCATGGCGCCGGGACCCGCGGCTGAAAGAAGCCTGGAACGCCGCTCAGCATGGTCTGCCAGGTTCGCCAAGGCGCGAACCAGGGGCCGGACAACCCGGTTGACGCCAGCCCGACGGTGCCCTTGATCGTCACCCGCTCCCAGAAGGCGCGCAGCCGATCCAATCTTCTTGGCGGTGGGTTGCCCGCGATCAGTGCTGCATTGATCGCACCGATCGACGTCCCGACCAGCCAGTCCGGTGCGATGCCCTGCGCCTGCAGCGCTTCGAATACGCCAGCCTGGTAGGCGCCGAGGGCGCCGCCGCCCTGGAAGACCAGCACGGTGTGCGGACGTGGGACGCCGGGCGCAGGGGCGGTTCGAGGCATGTCGGAGCTTGGAAGGCCGTGACAGATCGACTGTATCTGCATACGGGTACCGGTCTCACGATGCTCGGTCCGCGTCTGCTCTGACCGCGCGCCGCTCAGCGAGGTTTGCGCAGCCGATTCTGCGCCCAGGGAACCACGCCGATCGCACTCGGCCCTGTCAGCAGCGGTGTGGCACGGTAGCGCTGCGCAGTGGGCCGGTCTCTTGAAAACGGAGGCGGCTCCCGCATGTGGCGACCAGCTGCGGCGCGCGCCGCGGCAATGAAGGAGCGACCCGAGCCATGAAGCGACTCTTCTTCCTGTCCCTGTTCATGTTGTGGTCGGCGATCGCTGCCGCGCTGCCCACCTCGGAGGCGGTGCAGGCGGAGGTCAAGGCCGGCCACTATGCGCAGGCCGAATCGATGATGCATGAGGTGGTGGCGGCCAAGCCGAAGAGCGCCAAGGCGCACTACGTCTATGCCGAGATCCTGGCGCACAACGGCCGCTTCGACCAAGCGGCGCGCGAGGCGCAGCAAGCGCGCGAGATCGATCCGGCGATCGGCTTCACAGACGTCGCGAAGTTTCGCGACTTCGAGCAGCTGATGCAGCGCGAGCAGCAGGCGCAGCGCGCGAGCAGCAACGTCGCGCCGCGCGCCACCGCGGTCGCACCGGCGCCAGCTTATCGCGAGGCGCCGCGCAGCAACGGGCTACCGGGCTGGGTCTGGGGCCTGGGCGGTGCCGCGATCGCGGTGCTGATCTGGCGCCTGATCGCCGCGCGCAGCGCGGCCAGCGCGCCGGCCGCGGGCTATCCGGCGGGCACGGCTTATGGCGGTGGCTACGGCGGCGGGGTGCCGGTGCAGCCCTCCGGTGGCTCCGGCCTGCTCGGCACCGGCCTGGCCGCCGCGGGCGGCTTTGCCGCCGGAATGCTGGCCGAGAAGATGCTCGAAGGCGATCATGGCCGCGAGGTGGTGCGCGAGGTCGACCGCGGCGGCCTGCAGCCCGGCATGTTCGACGACGCGCCGAACGCGGCCGCGAAGGAGTTGGAGTCGCGCTCGATCGACTTCGGCAGCGGCGGCGACTGGGGCGCTGACGGCAGCGCCGACTTCGGTGGCGGCGACGGAGGCGGCGACTGGTGAGCCGCGCTCTCGCGCGCTTGGCACGGTGGCGGCGAAAGGCACATCGGGCCCAAGCAGGTGGGATTGCGCTATCTCATACAAGAGCTCAATGCGGGTGTTCCGTTTGATCCACTGCGACGATAGGATGCCTTGAGACGCATCCGAACACTGCAGCACCGTCATCGCGTGCGTCGCTGCAATGAGTGCACGTAGGGGGTCATACAGTGCATAGATTCGCAAGCGAAATCGCGCAGCTTCGCGCGCTGGGCTTCGCCGAGGGATTTGCGATCGGTCGATGTGGTGAAGCGGAGGCGCCGAGTGTCGTCGCTCGCCTCGAGTCCGGTCGAATCGGCATCGCGGTGGAGTTCTTGGAGCCGGGCTCAGCGGCGACGTATTCGATCGTTCCCTTGGTGGATGTTGCCAGCGAGGGCTGTAGCCACACCAGCGACATGTGGGACGACATCATCGGGAACGTGCGAAGGCGCACGCCACTACGAGACGACGATTGAGTACCGTAGAAGCCCGGACGGCGGATCAGTTGCCGCTGACCAGGACGGCCTTGTCCGCGCTCGCAGCGCCGTCTCCTTCAATGACGACGACCTTGCTCGGCGTCACCTCCTTGGAAGACAGCGCATTCGCCACTTCGCGCATCGGCCCGATCGCGGTGCCGTTGGCCATGCCCTTCGCGTTGGTTCTGAAGCTCGCCACAGGGTTCTTTTGCCCACTCACGTAGACGCTGTACACGGTGTCGGGCTTGAGATTGAACAGCGATACCTCCAGCGCGTCGATCAGTCCGAGATTGCGTGCCACGACGAAGCCCTTGCCCTGGCCGGACACCGGTTGCAGCGCGATGTTGATCGGGTCGGAGTTGCCGCGCGGCGAGAGGTTCGCGGCGCCGTCGCCTTGCGGCACGGCACCGGACACATACACCAGGGCCTGCGGCGCCTGGCCCACCGGCGCGCGAGCGATGACCTTGTTGGAGGCGGTGTCGATGACGTCGACCGCATCGCCGTTCTCCAGCCCGACGTACATGCGGCTGCCATCGTCGGAGGCCCAGATGCCGTGCGGCAGCGCGCCCACCGGGATGGTGGCGACCGGCGCGGGTGGGTCGCCGGTGGCGAACACCTTCACCGCGTTGTCGCCACCGACTGTCACGTAGGCAAATGTGCCGCCGGCCGTCTTGGCGAACGCCAGATGGTTGGTGATCATTCCGGTGTCGAGCACGCCTTTCACTTCCAGCGTCCGGGTATCGATGCGCGTGACCTTGCCGACGTCCTTGTGGGTCATCCACATTTCCTTGAAGTCCGGCGTGAACTGCAGGAATGGCGAGAACGGGCTGACCACTGGAATGCGCTTGACGACCTTGCGAGACCTCACGTCGACGACGTCGACCACGGGATTGAAGCTGGAGACGACGAACGCCAAGTTGCCGTCCGGCAGAAACTGCACCATGCCGGGCCCGGGCGTGGTCTCGATCCGATGAGTTTCCCTGTAGGTGGTCGGGTCGATGACCGAGATGTAGTTCTCGCCGCGCACGACCACCCACACTTGCTTGCCGTCGGCCGTGAAGAAGCCCTCGTGCGGCGAGCGGCCGATGTAGGCCACGCCCTTGACCTTGTTGGTCGCGGTGTCGATGAAGGTCACGGAATTGGAACCGTTGGAGATGGCCAGCAGCGTCTTGTGGTCCGGCGAGAAGCCGAGTCCGTGCACATTGATCTCGCCCTTGTATAGCGGCGAGAGCACGTCGGGGCGGGCATTGCCCAGCCTGATCTGGCCGAGCAGCGAGTTCGTGGCCGGATTGATGACCGAGACGGTGTTGCTGTTCTGATCCGCGGTGTAGACGCGATCTTGCGCGCCGGGCGCCGCCCATGCGATGTGGACCGCGAGCGCGCTGACGGCCACGGAGGCTGGCAGGACATGTCGTTTCATCGGATGCCTCGTGGGGTAGGCGAAGGGGAAGCCGGCTCATTCTGCGGCGTCGAACCGACCGGCGAGCGTGTGGGATGGCGTTGCAGCCACAACTGCATGAGCCGGATTTCGTTCTGCTGCTCGGTGATGATTCCTTGCGCCAGGTTGCGCATCTCCGGATCCCGGGTGTAGAGCAGCAGCGCCTTCGCCATGTCGATGGCGCCCTGGTGATGTGGAATCATCATCGTGACGAAGTCGTGCTCGGCCACCGCGTTCATCGGCGCGCGGCGCATGCCGTCGTCCATCACCGCCATCGCATCGTCCATCAATGCCGAAAACGGCTTCGCGGTGCTCGCCATGAAAGGCGGCGGGGGCGGGCCACTGGCGGCAGGGCCGGCATGGTGGTGCGCCTCCTGGGCGCAGGCCGCCATCGACATGGCCAGCCCCAGGGCTGCTACCGCGCGACGGTGAAGAGCCGCCCGCTGCATGGCGTACCTACTCAGGACGATGGTCATCATGATCACCCTTGGCAAAGCGCGGTCCCGAGGGCGTCGCGGGGCAACGACGGCCTGTCGAGTCCTGATGTCTATATCGTCAGGCCGTGCACGGATGTCAGTAGCCGTGGCCACGTACCGCTAGAGTGCGCGAAGCGTTCTCGCAGAGACGCTTCGCGCGAGGCGGTCCGTCACCGTTGATGCGAACACGCCACGTCGTACTGTGAGACGCTCGCCGTGTTGCGTGAGTTCTGCGGCTGCTCACCAGCATAGACTGTGCCGGCGTGCCCCGCTGGATTGAAGGCCGAGCCGGGCGCGGCGGCGGCATTGCCCGGCGTGTTGGGCGCGGTCGCGCTGCCGCAACTCTGATTCGGCTGCCCCGTGCTCGTCGGTCCCAGCGTCGTCGGCTGTGCCGTGCGGGTCGCGCCAGCGGTCGCGCGCGTTGTGCCGGCAGCCAGCGCAGCGCCCGAGACGATGAGCGACATGGCAGCGATCGTCGTGCAAGTGATGATGGATCTCATGTGTGCACTCCTTCTTCAGTGGGTGCCGTGATCGGCACGGCGGCGTTGCGC